>NZ_CCDX020000011.1:0-126106 GCF_000751115.1 Thalassospira sp. GB04J01
CGCGATCCCGCCAGTAGCGCGGATCGTTCATTTTGCGCTGAATATCAGACCGCATTCCGGCGGTTGGTTCGGAGGTGTCGGACCGCCCCAAACCGGCTTCTTTGCCCGCGGTCATCAGCCGGTGCAGGGCCTTGACCCCGCTTGCGGTTTGGCACATTGCGTCAAAGGCGACATCGGGCAAGTTTTCACGGCCCCATTTCTCGATTCTAGGGGCCAGGGATTTCCATGCCTGTGCGCCGCCAAATTCCGCCACCAAGGCCGCCCGGTCACTGGCGCGCTGCCCGGCCTGCTGGACCTGTTCGACCATCGAGGGAATGATTTCCCCCGCCAGATCATAGACAAGCTGCGCCTGCGCATTGTTAAACCCGGCCTTGTGCAGGCGTTCATTCAACGCCGCATCAACCCCACCCAACCCCTCATCAACCGAAATCGCATAACCATCGGGATTGTCGGGAATGATCGCCAGATTACTCTCGACATCCTCCGGCGCGGTTGGGATCACATCGGGGGCCGGTGTTTGGTCCAGTCCGAAATCGACCAGAGGGCCCGTTTCTGGGTGTGTCTCTGTTGCGATTTCTGTCGTGGGTTCTGAATCTGTTTCCTGTGCCGGAATGGTTGTCATGCCGGTTCTCCGTTTATGAGGTTTGCGATAGATTGAGCTTGTGGGTCGAGGTTCCCGCCTTCGCGGGAATGACGGTCGTTCCATACCGCTATTTTAGGCCTCGTCATCCCCGAGAAGGCGGGGATCTAGCGCCACACGTTCACTCCCCCGTTTCACGTGACGCCAGCCGCATCATCTGCAACACCAATCCACGCTGCCCTTCGCGCATCCAAAGGGCGGCCTGTCCGGCATCCGGGCCCAAGGATGACCGGATAAATTGTGTTTCAAGATCGCGCAAAACCTGTTGCCCGGCATCGCTGGCAAAGCAGGTCTGCCAGTGTGTGCCGGCATCGTCTTCTTTTGCCGCAGTGTCAGGGTCAAACCAATCCCAGCCGGTCATGATGTGCCCTCCAAAACCTCAGGCGGCAAATGGGGTCGCAAGACGTGCTCGGGCACGCCAAACTGATCGGCCAACCAATGGACCATGGCGGGCACATCGACCTCCGCCATCGCATCAGGGCCAAGTCCTGCGATGCGCGACACCCAATCAAGCACCTGTGCGGCCTTTACCCGTTTTGGCAATTGTGCCAAGGGGGCGGCATGGCGCAGGACAACCACATCGCCATCAATCGGAATGTCGGGCAGCTCCCCGCGTTTGGCGAGGATGTAAAGGGCGCGCGCGATCAGTGGATAGAGCAATTCGGCCTGTAACCGGCCATAGGTGGCACCCAGCAACCGCGCATTTTCCGATGCCCTTTCAAGCACCTCGGTCGCGGTCATGCCCGGTTGATCGACCTGCGCCAACCGGTCGGCCAGCAAGCAGCGCCGGATACGATCACGAAGGTCGCTTAAAACCAGATCAGACACATCAAACCGCCCCGGTGCATCCAATGGCGTTAACCCCGCCGATCCGACCGCCTTTGGAATGATGCTTCCCGGTACCAGTCGAATGGTGGCCGGATTAAGCACCACGTCATCATCGGCCTGCCAAATACCCGTCACCGCGATGGAGGCGTTTTTAAGCACCAGTTCGACCACCTTGTTGGCGGTTTTAATATCGGGCAGCGCCTTCATCACAGGCGACCTGCCATAAATCTCACCCGGCGCCTTCATCCAGCGAAAGGCAACATAGGGCGACACATCAAAATGATCGCGAAACAGCACGTCATCACTGGCGGTGTGCGCACCATCGCCCCCCCCATCGGCATAAAACACACAAAGGCCATAGCCACTGCGTTCCGTACCATGGGGCATCACCGCCTCGATCACGGTGTGGCGTTTTTGGCCCAGTGCCTCATCTTCCCCTTTGGCGATGGTTGGCAGTTTGGCATCGGGCCAGGTGGCGAGAATGTCGGATCGGGTCAGGCTGAGTGTGCGAAACACCGCATCCATTTTGCCATCAACCCGTTCTTCAAACACCAGATCACGTAACGGCACGGCGGCAAAACGAAAGGCCGACGGGCTTTTGAAATCATCACTTTCAAGCCGCAGGCAGGCCGTGCCCGCCGTGACCAGATCCAAGAAGGCCTGATGCATTTCAACGGCAAAATTGGATCGGTCAAAATGCCCCTGTAAAATCCGAACCGCGCGGCCGAGTTGTTCGGTTAAAACCGCCCGATCCTCGCCCGCAACATTGCCGCCCGGCTCCAGATCAAACCAGCCACCGGCAGGCGGGGTGATTTCGGCCATCAAACTCGCGGCAAGTTGTTCGACCGCATCGGGTGCGGTTGCATCAAACACCCGATCCAGCCGTTTGCCACCACTGGTTTGCAGGGCCGCCCCATTGCGTTGTGGCAGGGCAAACTCATAACAGTCCTGCCAATGGGCCAGCCACGTGCGGCGTTTGGCAACGGCGGCCTGATAACGTTGGCGTAAGACCGAAACCGAAAGGTCATTTTGCGGCGTGCTGCGATGGGGGCTGATCGTCATCCCGGTATTCGCGCCCGCCTGTCCTCTCGCCTGTCCTGTCGCCTGTCCAGATAGCTGCCCCGATGCCCCGGTCGATGTCGACATGTCGCCACCTACGTTCATCACTGGCTTGCGATAGGTTCGCTTTGTCTTTCTCGCCATGCCTTAATCCCCCAACAGATTTTTGCCGCCCGCCGCCCCATTCACCGCACGGCTGATCCGGTCCGACAGCAACCCGCGGTGCCCGGTCGCAATCAGGCTGGCCCGGCCATACCGCCGACGTTCCAGTGCTTCTTGACGGGCGGTGCGGGTTGCGTCCTGCGCACTGTCAGCACTCTGCGTTGGCGTTGGTGTTTGGCTTGCCGAAGGGGCGTGTATTGCTGTTGGTTTGGGTGTCGAAAACAAACTTCCCATCGGGGCCTCCTGATATGAGCATGAGCATCCGGCACAAGATCCCCGCCTTCGCGGGGATGACGGAGCCCAAAATGAAAAATGGAACAAACGTCATTCCCGCGAAGGCGGGAACCTCCCGCCACATATTCCCTACCGCCGAAAACAAAAACGCCCACAGGGCCAAAAGCCATGCGGGCGCAGGTGTGGTGTTGATTTGTCTGTTATGTCACATTAAAAAGAACAAATCAAGAACATTTTTCAGAAAAATGCACCTGACCTGATTTTTCCGTGCTTTCACTGCGTTTGACAAGGGTGCGATAAAGCTGATGCGGGGTGACAATCCACACACCGCCAATGCCCAACAGCCGCTTGATCATCTCGACACAGCTCATCGGGCCGAACCGGATTTTGCGCGGCAATGATCGCGGGTAGTCGGCCCAAACGCAATGATGGCCAATCGCCCGGTAATAGGATGCCGGATCAAATAGCGGCGAATAACACCACGTCTCGCACCGGATGCGATGGCTTTGCGGATCAAGGCAAATCCATTCCCCGGCCCGCGCACCCGACACCAGCACAAAGCAATGGCGAAAGCCGGGTTTCAGGAAACGTAACAGCGGCTTTTCCGGGGCATCACCGAACACCACCAGCACCGAAACCTCCCGACCCGATGCCGATTGATCGACCCAGTCGCGCGCCATCCCGCCAACGGTTTTTACGCTAACGGTGCCCTCAAAACCTATATCCCGCATGGTGATAAATCCCCGCTCATCTCGATCATGACATCTTCACTGTCAAAGGTTTCGGGCGGGCGCAACTCAACGATGTCACGCGCAATCAATTCGGGTTCAAGGGCAGCCATGGTCGCGCACCACAGATCATATTTCGGCCCTTCGCGGGGGTCGCGCGGATCGGGCAACCGTTCGACCAGCCCGTAATATTCAATCACCTGCAAATGCCGGTCGGTCAAAGCCCCGCCCTGTTTAAGGCGCATCACCGCGTTATAAACATCATCAGGATCGCACGGGCGCACCACCTCACCGGCATCGGCAATCACGCGCGCCCCTTCGATGCGGGCTGTTTGACAGCGCACAAACCAGAACCACGCCTGCTCGGCGCTGGCAAACGGCGTGATGGGCCGTTCTGACAGGGGTTTTGGGAAAAGTCTTTGTTCGGTCACGTCGCCCTCCTGCATGTTGAACTCATCCCCAACACCGGCAACGCGCCGCCCGGTCGGTTATGCCAAACCGGCGGCAAAAGGATGTGACTGACCGTTGGCGCATGGCTTTTCCATGCACCTTTGATGGCTGTTGATCAGTGATTTCCCCTTATCGTGACGGTATCGCAGGTCGGACCAATGCGCTGTGCGACGGCTGCTTGTGCAAGGCCGTTTGATGCCCGAACCCGATAAAATCACGGCTACTTCCGGATGCAATTCCGGTGTTGATGCACAAGCTATAATCCCTTTTTGTTCCTTTTGTAAAGGATTAATTTCCTATACCGATAGCAGAACACATCCCCCAATCGTAGGGCATCCGATCAGAGCACCCAACATACAGCCCTGAAATCACGGAAGGTTTTCTTTTACCACCACTTCCATGGTCAGTTTGGCGACATCGGCGTTTGGGTCACTGCCATTGCGCAGATTATCGAAAATGCGCAGCGCATTTTGGACAATCGCGCCGGGGCTTTGGGTGATCACCACATCCATGATGTCTTCAAGCAAAAAGCGGCGGGTGTCAGGGGTCAGGCCATGGCCGATAAAAATGATGTCGCGGCCCCGGCCACTTTCGCGTAGCGCACGCGCCACCCCGTCGGACGAACCCCCAACATTATAAATCCCGACCAGATCGGGGTATTCTTCAAGCAGGGACATGGTGTGGTGATAATTTTCGCTGCGGTCATCGTGGCCTTCGCGGGCGGCCACCAGCGACATGCCGGGAAAGGCTTCTTCCATCAGGCTTAAAAAGCCCATTTCGCGTTCTTCATGCGCACGGTAAGTACGGCTGGCCGCGATCAGGGCCACGCGCCCACGATGGGGTTTCTCGACGCGGTTTGGTCCCATGAACCGGCCCAGCATATAGCCCGCTGTTCGGCCCACGGCACGGTTATCAAGCCCGACATAGGCGGCATGGGGCACGCCGGAAATGTCAGACACCACCGTGATCATATGTTTACCGGCATCCTGCAATTCGGACACCGTTTCACGCACCAGCGGATGATCAATCGCCATAAAGGCAATGCCATCGGCCTTTTGCCCATGCTGACGCAGCGCCTCGGACAGGAGTTGCGGGTTAAACCCGTCAATGAAAAAGCACCGCGCGCGGATGTTCTGGCCCGCGGTTGCCTCGGCCGCGGTTTTGATCCGGTCGCCCAAAAGCCGCAAATACGGATTGGTGCCCGATGGCAATAAAAACACCACCTGCATTGGTTTGGGCCGGAAGGTTTCGACCATGTCGGTTTCGGGCAAATAGCCAAGTTCGCCTGCGGCCTGCAATACGCGCTTTGCGGTACGCTCACGTACACCGGGGCGCTTGTTTAATACGCGGTCTACCGTGGCGGGTGACACCCCGCACAGCTCGGCAATATCCTTGATGATCGGCCCGGTTGTTTTTGGCATTTTTATCCTTAAAACATCAAAACGCATCATTTAATGATGTTTGATGATGGATAAACTTTCACGTACCTTGAGATTATTCAAGCAAAAATAAAAACAACCCAACGCGGAAAACAGCTAAAAGCAATCATAGACCATCAGGGAGGAAACCATGGTCACTCACACCAAACTCTGGCACACCAAATTCCGGCATATCGTTGCCACCTTCGCCGCCGCCGTATCCTGCAATGCCATGGTGCTTGGCGCACAGGCCCAAGAAATTGAGCTTAATTACGGCCACATGAATTCCCCGACCAGCATTGTCGGGCTTCAGGCCGACTGGCTGGCCGAAGAAGTCGCCAAAAACACCGACGGCAAGGTCAAGATCGACGTTTATCCGTCATCCCAGCTTGGCAAGATTCAGGAACTGGCCGAAGGTGTGTCGATGGGGTCCATCGCCCTTTCGCATAATACGGCTGGTGCCATCAGCTCGCTGTATGAAGATTTCGGCGTGCTTGATATCCCGTATCTGTACCGCGACTATGATCACCTGATGAATGTTGTCGATATTCATTCCCCGGTGATGGAAAAGCTTAATCAGGGCCTGATCGACAATACCGGCATGCGTGTGCTCTATGCGTTTTACTTTGGCACCCGTCAGCTGACCGCCGACCGTGCGATCAAAACCCCGGCGGATCTGGCCGGTGTTAAAATCCGCGCCATCCCGTCCCCGGTGTATCTGACCGCGGTTGAGGGCCTTGGTGCAGCACCAGTTCCCGTCGATTGGTCCGAAGTTCCGACCGCCCTTGCGACGGGCATCGTTCAGGGCCAGGAAAATCCGGTCAATGTTGCATTGGTCCATAAACTGTATGATGTGCAGTCACACATGATGCTGACCGGCCATATTTCGGCCGCCGAGATCGTCGTGATCAACGAGGAAATCTGGCAGGGCTTCCCCGATGACGTGAAGGCCGGCATTGAAAAGGCGGCGGAAACCGTGCGCCACAAAGCATCGAAAATGATCCTTGATAGCGAGGCAGGCGATCTTGAGCAGCTTAAGGAAGCTGGCATGACGATCATTGGCCCGGATGACGGGCTTGATGTTGCGGCCTTCCGTGCAGGTGTTGAAAAGCTTGTGCATGAGCGCTTTGACGAAAAATACGCCACGTATTTCGAAGAAATCGCTGCTGTAAAATAATCGCACCAAAGGGCGGTTCCGGGGGATATTTTTCCGGGGGAGCCGCCCTTACCGTGACTTTCATTGCCCATCATTTCAGGTTTCGTCATGCCTTACAGGAACTCCCCGATCTATCGCGGGCTGGACCGTATCTGCCGGGTTTTAACCACCTTTTCGATGGTGATGCTGGCCTTGATGGCGGTACTGGTCGTCGGTCAGGTGATCTTGCGCAATATGTATGATCTTGGTCTGCCGTGGGCGGACGAGCTATCGCGCATTGCCAATGTCGCGCTGGTGTTTTTCGCCGTTCCGGCCTTGATGCTGCATAACCGCCATATCGCGATTGACCTTCTGTACAGTGCCTTGCATGCGCGCGGTCAGGCGATCCTACGCTTTGCCAATTATGCGCTGATCACGGGCTTTGCCGGTATCTTCCTGTTTTCACTTTATAAATTTTTAAGCCGGGCGGGCAAATTCACCACCCCGTCGTTGAGCATGCCAAATTACGCGGTCTATGCGCCGGTGGTGATGGCCATTGTCCTTTTGTTGATCGTCGCACTCTATCGGCTGATCACACGCACCGAAACCGCCCCGGATTACGAAGGCGAAGACGGGAACGCCGAAAGCGGCAATCCGATTGCCGATGCCATCGCCAAGGAAATGTCAGCGGGAATACTGGCTGAAGATACGTCCAAGGATCCCAAGAAATGATGAGTGCAACGCTTCTTATCCTGTTTCTGGCACTCATGATCATTCGCCTGCCGATTGCGGTGTGCCTTGGTCTGTCGTCCGCGACCGTGATGATCCTGTTTAACCTGCCAATGACGGTTCTGGCCCAGCGCACGGTCAATGCACTTGATTCAACCCCGCTTCTGGCCGTGCCGCTGTTTATCTTTGCCGCCAACCTGCTCAGCCTGTCGGGTGTGACCAATCATTTGTTTGAACTGGTGCGCATGATGGTTGGCTGGATTCGGGGCGGCACCGCACAGGTCAGCGTGCTGGTCAGCCTGATCTTTTCGGGTGTGTCGGGTGCGGCCTTGGCCGATATTGGCGCGCTGGGTGCGGTTCAGATCAAGATGATGCGCAAGCAGGGCTATTCGGCCGAGTTTGCATCGGGCATCACCATGGCGGCGGCGACCATCGGGCCGATTTTCCCGCCCAGCATTCCGATCATTATCTTTGCCTCGGTCGCCAATGTGTCGGCGGTCAAATTGCTGATTGCCGGGATTGTCCCCGCCGTTCTGATCACCCTCCTGTTGATGGCGCAGGTCGCGGTGATGGCGCGGATTTACAAATTGCCGCGCGATGAAGTGAAATTTTCGATTGCCGCCTTTGCGCGCAAATTCGTCATTTCCCTACCCGCCCTGGCCGCACCGGTCCTTTTGATCGGCGGGTTGATATCGGGCTATTTCGGGCCGACCGAAGTTGCCGGTGTCACGGTGGCCTATGCGCTTTTGATTGGTAAATTTGTCTATCGCCAGCTTGACCTTAAACGGGTGGTCACGGCCGCCCGCGATACGGTCGATGCGACCGGCAGTGTGTTGTTCATCGTGTCGACCGCCGCCCTGTTTGCCTGGGTTCTGACCATGGACCGTCTGCCTGCCACCGCCAGCGAGTTCTTGCTGGGACTTTCAAGCGATCCTTTGGTGTTGCTGTTGATTGTCAATGTGTTGTTGCTGGTGGTCGGCATGTTCCTGGAATCAATTGCCGCCATCCTGATCATCGCCCCGATCATTACCCCGGCGATGATGGCGGCGGGCGTTGATCCGCTGCAACTTGGTATCGTGTTTGTGCTTAACCTGATGATCGGGCTTCTGACCCCGCCTGTCGGCATGAGCCTTTATATGGTCAGCATCATCGCCAAGATGCCGCTGCACCGGGTGATCCGGGGCGGGTTGCCCTTCCTTCTTCCCCTGTTTTTGTCGCTGCTCGCAGTGACCTGCATACCGGCGATCTCCGTCTGGTTGCCCAACCTTCTGGATTAAGTGAGGAAACATGAGCAGATTTCTCGGCGAAATTCGCCAGCTCGGTTACGTTGTGCCCGATATCGAAGCGGCCATGGACTATTGGGCCGAAACGATGGGTGTTGGCCCGTGGTATTATAACCCCAAGGTGCCGATCGAAGATTACCAGTATGACGGCAAATCCTATGACGTTCATAACTCGGTCGCCCTTGCCAATTCCGGCTATGTTCAGGTCGAACTGATCCAGACGCGCAACGACGCGCCGTCGATGTATCGCGACTTCCAAAAGGCAGGGAACACCGGCCTGCAACATGTTGCCTATTGGACCGAAGATTTCGACAATGATCTGGCCCTGATGCAAAGCAAGGGTTTTGCCGTCAAGATGAGCGGCAAGGTCGGGGACAATGGCCGGTTTGTCTATTTCGATAAGGAAATGCATCCGGGCACAGTGATTGAGCTGTCCGAAGTGGTCGGCCCCAAAGGCCGCCTGTTCAAATCCATTTATGAGGCGTCGATTGGCTGGAACGGCAAAGACCCGATCCGTCCCTTCCCGTCGCTGTCGGAAATCTGAGCCATGGACCTGATTGAAGCCCGCTATCTGATCGAAACACCGTTCGAGCCCGAAAAAATCGCCACCATCATTGCCGGTGAGCAAAGCAGCGGCACGTTCGTACGCGTTGCCGGGGAAACCGACGAACTGCGCGAACGTTGTGCGGCCAGCGTTTTGTCGATCCGTGAACTGGCCCCGGCTGATCATCCCAGCCTGCAAAGTGCCTATTTGACCGCACGCGGCATCAATGGGCCATACCGCCGGGCTGAAGTCCGGGTTGGTTTTCCCGTCGATAATATCGGGCATAATCTGGCGACACTGGCAGCCACGGTTTCAGGCAACCTCTATGACCTTGGCGAAGTCACCGGGCTTAAGCTGATGGACATCAAACTGCCCAAGGCCTATCGCGATCTGTATGACTATCCGGTTGCCGGAACCAAGGGCACACGGGTGCTAATGAAGGTTCATGACCGGCCGTTCTTTGGCACGATCATTAAACCCAATGTCGGCATGCGTACCCATGACATTGCCGATCTGGTCGAACAACTGTGCGAGGCCGGGGTTGATTTCATCAAGGATGATGAAGTCTGCGCCAATCCGGCATCCGCCCCGATCACGGACCGCATTCCGGCGGTTATGGAACGGGTGCGTGCCTATCGCGACCGCACCGGGCGCGATGTGATGATTGCCTTTAACATTACCGATGAAACCGATGCCATGCGCCGCCATGCTGATTTGATCGCCGAACACGGCGGGTCGTGCGCGATGGTCAGCATGAACTGGACCGGCTTGTCGGCCTTGCAAACTCTGCGCGGATCGACCGACCTTGTGCTGCACGGGCATCGCAACGGGTTTGGTGCGTTATCGCGCCATCCGCTGATTGGTATGGCGTTTCCGGCTTATCAGACGCTGTATCGTCTGACCGGCATGGACCATATGCATGTGCATGGCATGGGTGGCAAATTCTGCGACGAAGACAGCGAAGTGCAGGCATCCGCCCAAATCTGTGCCGAGCCATTGGCACCGGGCAATGGTGACGAAGACCACGTTCTGCCAGTCTTCTCATCCGGGCAATGGGCCGGTACCATTCCGGCCACCTATGAGGCGGTCGGATCGGCTGATTTCATGTTTCTTGCCGGGGGGGGCATTTTGGCCCATCCGTCTGGCCCCAGTGCCGGGATCAAAAGCCTGCGTCAGGCATGGGATGCCTGCGAGGCGGGCGTCAGCCTTGAAAAACATGCCACGGGTCATTCCGAACTGGCCGAGGCCCTGACATTCTATGGTGCGCGGGGCTAGACATCTCATGACCAAGATCGTTTTCTGTGCTGATGATTTCACGGGCGCTTCTGATACGCTGGCGACACTGGCGCGGGCCGGACTTTCAACACGCCTGTATTTGAACGCACCGGCACCATTAGACAGCACAAACGATCTGGATGCCATTGGTGTCGCAACGTCGCTTCGTGCCCTTACGGTCGATGACAGCGTTGCGACCATCGGCCCCCTTGCCGATGCACTGGCACGCACGAAGTGCGGTCTCTATCACTTCAAAGTCTGCTCAACATTCGACAGTAGCCCGGACATCGGCAACATTGCCGCTGTTGCGGACCGTTACGCACAATCGGTCGGCACACGCTGGAAGGCGGTTATTGGCGGGCAGCCATCATTGCGACGGTTCTGCCTGATGGGCAATTTGTTCGCCGGGGCGGGTAACGGGCATATTTACCGCATTGATCGTCATCCGGTGATGTCGGTGCACCCGGTAACCCCGATGCATGAAGCCAATCTGTGCCGCCACCTTGCCGCGCAAGGCTGGCCCAATATCGGCCTGATTGATTTTACCATCATTCGCAAGGGCCGCGTTGCCCTGATCAATGAAATCCGCCGCCGTTTGGACGCCGGGGAATGTGAAACGCTGTTTGATGTAACCGATGACACTGACCTTCTGACCATTGGTGAAGCGATCCGTGACATTGCCAAAACCGTTCCGACCCTGTGCGTTGGGGCCAGCAGTGTCGCGCAGGCCCTGTTTCCATCCTTTTCCCCAACAGTGCAAAGCGGGGCCAAAGCATCCCGTCGCGCGGGGCCGGTCTTTGCCTTTGCCGGAAGCCGGTCGTCCCATACCGCCGGGCAAGTCGAAAATGCCAGCACCTATGTCAAACGCAGCATCGCGCCGAAAGACCTGCTTGACCCCGCCGGGGTCAAAGTCCTTATTGGCGATAGCCTGTCGACCCTGAACGCGGGCAATCACCTTTTGGTATCGCTGTCCGATGATCGCAATCACGACATTGGCAGTCACGCGTTGGCGCGTGCCAGTGCGGCCTTCATTGCCCAGATTTGTCAAAACACCGCCCTTGGGTTTTTGGCCATTGCCGGGGGCGATACATCAAGCCTTGCGGTGCAGGAACTTGGCATCAACAGCCTGTCTTTTGCTGCTGACTTTGATGCTGGTGCCCCGGTCATCCGCGCACATGCTGACACGCCATATCTTGATGGCCTGCCGATGCTGCTTAAAGGCGGGCAGATGGGAAAACCCGACCTGTTTGATAACATCAGTGCTCTGCCGATAATCCCGAATAACGACTAAAACACTGGCCCGAACGGCAGGCATTATTTGCGCTATTTACAGGAATTAATTCCTTCCGTTTTGGGCACACGGCCTGCTAGGATGGGGCATGATCCGACATCAACAAATTTGGGCCGCCCTTGATCAGATTGCCACCGACCACGGGTTAACCCCGTCGGGATTGGCACGTCTGGCACAGCTTGACCCGACGACATTCAACCGGTCCAAACGCACCACCAATCAGGGCAAATCGCGCTGGCCGTCGACCGAAAGCATTTCCAAGGTTTTATCGGTCACCGATGTCAGTTTTCGCGAGTTTTCCGAACTGGTGGATGGCAATGGCGCCGGGCGTATCCCGGTGATCGGCTTTGCCCAGGCTGGCAATCGCGGGTATTTCGATGATGCGGGCTATCCGGTTGGTGGCGCATGGGAAGATATTACGTTCCCGGCCATGCATGATCCGACCGCCTATGGGCTTCGCATCTCAGGTGAGTCCATGGCGCCAGTGTTTCGCGATGGTGATTTGATCATTGTCAGTCCGGCGTCAAACATCCGCCCACAAGACCGGGTTGTGGTCAAAACCACCGAGGGTGAAGTCATGGCCAAGGAACTGGTCCGACGCGGGGCGCTTGGCGTGGAGCTTAAATCGCTCAACCCGGCCTATGAGGACCGATTTATCGCCGCCCAAGACCTTGACTGGGTGGCACGCGTTTTATGGTGCAGCCAGTAATCGGGCAAAAACCCGATGCCCCGCGAAAATAATATTGCCTGCACGACGAATACATTATTCAAAAACGCCGTGCCGCCCCCTACATTAGGGTCTGAACCCTGATACCGGGAAAGGACGCTATTTGCCCGTGCAACGCCACCACATAATTCGCTTTCTGGCGATTGCCATCGCGTATTTCCTTGCCGGGAAAGCAGCTTTCCTTCTTCCGTATCATGATACAACCCAATGGTTGATCTGGTTGCCGACGGGCATTGCCCTTGCGTCCCTGATCATATGGGGCTGGCGCTATGCTCCTGCGGTATTTTGCGGGTCTATGCTGCTCACCCTAGCAAGCGATTTCTCCCTTTTTACTGCGATATTATTTGCGACAAGCACGACTGTTTCGACAGCCATCCCCGCCGCCCTTATCACCCGACTTTGTGGCACAAGCCCGCTGTCATCGTTACGCGGCCTGATTATGTTCCTGCTCATCGGTGCGCTGGGGGCACCTTTGATATCGGCGACTGTCGGAAGTGGCGTTGCGCTGATCACTGACGTTACGGATGTGCAAAACCTTCGCACCGTCTGGGAAGGCTGGGTGCTTTCAGGCACGGTTGGAACACTGGTTGGCACCCCACTGATCCTGCGTCTTTTCAACCAGCCATGGAAAAACCGCCATCTTGGCTATTATCTTGAGCTGGCCTTCATTTCATGTGCCGCCGTGATCGTCAGTTCGATCATCCAGATCACGCCGATCATGTCGCGGCCGGAATTCCTGTTTATTTTTGTCTCCCTGCCCTTTGTCATCTGGGCGGCTGTTCGGTTCGGCCTGCTCGGCGCCACGTTGATCAATGCCCTGATCATGATCAACATCATTGTCTTTACGTCCTTTGGCACCGGTGGCTTTGTCAGCCAGAACTTCAATACCGGCCCTGGTGAAACATACAACTACATCATTGCCGTCACATTCGTGACCATTTTGCTGGCGGTGGGGCTTGAGAAAATGGCGTCGGTCACAACTCGCGCACGGGATGGCAAAATATCGCATGATATTCACCGTCTGCGCCGTAATTTGGCTGTCATCGTTGCTGTTCTCGGGTTTGGCATATCCGCCGTTGCTGGTTGGTACACCTATGTCCAGCTTAGCGAGGCCGACAGTGCGCAAACCGAACAATATCGCCGTGCGTTTGAAGCATCCCTGCGCGAAGAACTGGGGCGTGCGACCGACTCTCTGGTGGCTGTGCGCACCCTTTTTGATGTTCATGGCAACGTATCGTTTAATACCTTTGATGCCATGATTGCCCCATGGGTAAGCCGGCGGCCCGGCATTTCGGCCCTTGAATGGGCGCCCTTTGTCGAAGGGCGTGCGCGTAATCTGGTCGAAGAAAACGCCCATCTGCGCGGCGTCGCAGATTTCGAAATCCGCCACCTTCAAGACGGAAAACTCACCCGTTCACCCTTGCGCGATGACGGGTATTTTCCAATTTTCTATGTCTTTCCACGATCTGGAAATGAACAGGCAATCGGCTTTGATCTTGCCAGTGATCCGGTCCGCAAACGCGCACTTGAAACCACCTTGCGTACCGGCAACATCACCTTGACCGAACCGCTTGACCTGTTTCGATCAGATTCGGCCGTTGTCACGTCTCTGGCCTTGCTTGGCGTGCAGAACCGGCGTGACAAAGGCGGGCCGCCCCTTGGTGTTGCGATTGGTGTATTGCGCCTGACCAATATGATTACCCGGGCGGCACGGGTTGCGCGTTTGCCATCAAACTACGAACTGCATCTGGCTGATTTTGATGCAGATGATGGCAAACAGGTTATCTATTCAAACCGCAAGGCCGACTACACGGTGAAACACCTTGCCGATGAACGCGCCATTCAGTTCAATCCGAACATCTCGAACTTCACATTTGGCTATCGTGACTGGACCATCGACCTGCATCAGGAAAATGCACATTATGCCGGGCTTCTGTACTGGCAACCGTGGGCCATCTTTATTTTTGGCGCGACAGTATCCATCCTTCTGATGATCTACTTGCGATCTTTGACCCGAACAGAACGCCAGATTGTCGATCTGGTTTCGCTGCGCACCCGGGAACTTGAAGACGCGCGCGAAGAAGCTGAAAGTGCCATGAACCAGGCACAGCAGGCCGATAAGGCAAAATCGGAATTCATTGCCCATATGAGCCACGAATTCCGATCCCCGATGACTTCGATCCTTGGCTATACGCAGTTGGCATCCGATAGCCTTGGCAATGATCCGGCACAGGAAACCCTGCGCGGATATCTGTCGACGATCCGCGGTGCCGGCCGTCATGTGTTGTCTCTGATTGGCGATATTCTTGATATTTCCAAGATCGAAGCCGGGAAACTCATACTTGAAGAAGTGCCGTTTGATCTGCACCGGGTCTGCGAGGAAGTATCGTCAATGATGCTGGTCCCAGCACGCGCGCAGAAAAACAAACTGCATCTGAATGTTGCCACCGATATGCCGCGCTGGGTGGTTGGCGATCCGGTACGCCTTAAACAGGTGCTGACCAACTTTGTGTCCAATGCGGTGAAATTCACCAAGTTTGGCAACATCACTATTGATGTCTCTCCCTTGACGGTCACCGATGACACATTGTCGATGCGCATTGCGGTGCGCGATGATGGTATTGGCATCGCGCAAAACAAACTCGATTCTATTTTCGAAGCCTTTGCCCAGGCCGACACATCGACAACGCGGCGCTATGGCGGGACCGGTCTAGGCCTTGCGATCTGTCAGAAGATCATTCAGGCGATGGGCGGTGCGATCACCGTCGAAAGCAAGGAGGGCGACGGCAGCACATTCTGGTTTGACCTGACACTGCCACGCAGCACCGAAGGTGCGGCATCTGAAAATACCGATGCCCAAAATGTCGAAAACGCGTTCGCCGAAGAACCGCGCGCGCGGGGCTGGAACCTTCTTCTGGTGGAAGACATCGAAATCAACCGTATCCTTGCGCAGAAACTGCTTGAACTACAGGGCCACACAGTTACCACCGCCGCCGACGGACAGATTGCCCTTGATATTCTTGCCGCCGAAGATTTCGACGCAGTGTTGATGGATGTGCATATGCCCGTCCTTGACGGCATCGAGGCCACCCGTTTTGTTCGTCAGTTTGAAGACCCGGTCAAGGCCACCATCCCTGTTTTGGCCCTGACGGCGGATATTTCAAATGACAATCTCGCGGTCTTCCGCGAAGCCGGGTTTGATGCCCATTGCACCAAACCGCTCGACATCAAAACCATCAATAGCGAGCTTTCCCGCCTTGAACACCGGATGCTTGAAGAACGGCGCGCACTACAGAAAAAGGCGGGCGAATAGCCCACCTTTTTGATCGTTGCGTGCATCCATCAATGATCGCACCTTAGGCCCGTTGCGTTAGCGTTTGACCCCGGTTATCTCGGCCAGTTCATCGGCAACATTGGCCCCGGCCGCAAGGATCGGTCCGCCTTCTTCCAGAACATTGGCAATGCCCAGGAAATCATTGGTCCAGCCGCCCGCTTCGGTCATCAGGATAATCCCCGCCATGCAGTCCCACGGATTGATGTGCGGCTCGTAATAACCAATCAACCGCCCCGCAGACGCATAAGCCATCATCAACGCACACGACCCGTTGCGGATAAACATGCCTTCGCGGTCAAGAAGTTGCGTCATCACCGGCACGATTACATCGCTTTTGGTGCGATGCGATAGGCCCAGCCCCAACAAGCCATCGCTGACCTTGGTGACCTTGCTTGCTTCGACCGGCTCGCCGTTCACATACGCGCCCTCGCCTTTCATCGCGGTAAACAGCTCATCGCCGCAAGGATGGTAAATCAGGCCCAAAACCACCTCATTGCCGACCATCAAGGCCACCGAAATGCACCAGGTCGGCATCTGACTGACAAAGCACGCCGTGCCATCAATCGGATCAATCACCCAAAGACAGTCATTTTCACCCTGCTCAATGCCCATTTCCTCACCAAGGAACCCATCCTCGGGGAAGGCATCGGCGATGCGGTCTCGGATAATCGCCTCGACATTTTTATCGGCAATGCTGACCATATCAAGCGCGTTGGCCTTGACCTCTATCTCAAGATCACCGGCCGTTCCGTCGTAGTAGTCCATGGCGCGTTTACCCGCCGCACGGATGACATCCCGGGCATGTTCAAGCCGCGATTCAACGTCAATTCTGGATGCTGTTTTGTTCACTTTATCCCTGCCTGTTTGTTCTATTGTTGATCATTCATCGGTGGGAACCACCGCAAGGCCACGCCCTGAAAAGCCGATACGAACTTCATCCCCAGTGGCAATCGGTGCATCAATGTGCGGATCGATGACAAACAGGTCACCGATGTCCGACGTCACGGAGTATTGCATCTGATTACCAAGATATGCTGCATGGGTAATGTGACCTTTTAGCGATGATTGCCCGCTTTCCCCATTCACCGCAGAAAGCTCAATCGCGTCAGGACGCACAGCAACATTCACCGGCCCAATGCCCAAGCCCCGATGTGGCAAGGTCTGTCGCAGCCCGCCAATCTCGATATGGGCCATGTCGCCCTCAACCTCAACCAGTTCAGCCCCGACCAAATTGGCATCCCCGATAAAGTCGGCAATAAAGCCGGACGCAGGTTGTTCATAGAGTTCGCGCGGGGTGCCTTGTTGCGCAATTACCGCGCGGTTCATCACAATAATATGGTCCGATACCGCAAGGGCCTCCTCCTGATCATGGGTAACATAGACCGCCGTCAGGCCAAGTTTTTGCTGAAGCTCACGGATTTCGGTTCGCACCTGTCGGCGCAGCTTGGCATCAAGGTTCGACAGTGGCTCATCCAGCAGCAGGACTTCGGGTTCAAGCACCAGCGCACGCGCAACAGCAACACGTTGCTGTTGCCCGCCTGAAAGTTCGGACGGCAGCCGCCGGCCATAACCGGCCAACCCGACAAGATCGAGGCCCTCCTCGGCCTTTTCATGGGCTTCGGCCTTGGCAACGCCAGTCACCGTCAAACCGTACGCCACATTTTCAAGGACGGTCATATGCGGGAACAGTGCATAGGACTGAAACACCATGCTGACATCACGGTCTGTTGCAGGAAGTTGGGTGACATCCTTGCCACCAATCAGGATTTTGCCCTTTGTTGCATGTTCAAGACCGGCAATCATGCGAAGCGTTGTGGTTTTGCCACAGCCACTTGGCCCCAACAAAGTCACCAGTTCGCCGGGATTGATCGTGAAGGATACATTGTCGATCGCGGTCACCGCCCCCAGACCATAAGTCTTGGTGACATTTTCGAACACGACCGAACCTGCGCGTGTTTTGATTTTCATGAATGCTTCTCTTTCAGATTTTCGCCAGCAGGGCTAACGCGGTCTGGTGTAAGACGGTCTGGTGCAATGCGATCTTCACGGCGCAGTTTGCGTTTGCCGATGGCCCCTTGCACTGCAAGGATGGCCGCCAACATCACAACGATCAGGACACAGCAATAGGCAATTGCCACGCCGTACCGCCCGTTTTCCACAAGACCGATAATATAGGATGTCGCCATATTGTGGTCGGCACTTACCAGGAAGATCACCGCACTCACAGACGTAATTGCGCGCACGAAACTATAGACAAGGGCGGCAACAATCGCGGGGCGCAACAGCGGAAGGATCACACGGCGGAACGTGGTGAAACTGTTTGCCCCCAGTGTGAGTGATGCTTCATCAAGGCTGCGGTCAAGCTGGCTCATTGCGGCAATCCCACCGCGCACCCCCACCGGCATATTGCGGAAGATAAAGCAGATCACAAGGATCACCCCGGTTCCGGTCAATTCAAACGGTGGCACGTTAAATGCCAGAATATAGCTGACACCAATCACGGTTCCGGGAATGGCAAAACTTAACATCGTGCCAAATTCAAAGGCGCTTTTGCCACGAAAGTTCTGACGCACCAGAAGATAAGCCGTCGTCAGCCCCACGGCCGCCGTCAATGGCGCAGAAATCGCCGAGATGTTCAACGTCGTCCAGAAACTGTCCCATGCGGCCCCGGTCCAAACGATGCCATGCTCGCTCCAGCCAATGCCAAACGCGTCAACATAATTGTCCAGGGTCAGCGTATTATCAAAGCCCCAGCGCGTCACAAAGCTGCCATAGAAAATCATGCCATACACAGCAACCGTAAAGATCCCCCACGGCACCGCCGTGCAATAAACCAAACGGCGCAACGCCGGGTTCAGGCCAATATGTGCCCCGCTTTCTGCCTTACCCGAAACCGTCGCATAGGATTTCCGGCCCAGCCAGAAACGCTGTGCGGCAAATGCCGACAGGGTAAAGAACAACAGAACCAGTGCAAGAACAGCCGCCCGCCCGGCATCATTTTGGGCCCCGACAATCGCAAAGAATATTTCGGTTGAAAGGACTTCATAATTGCCCCCCAAAACCATCGGATTGCCGAAATCGGCCATGCTTTCAATAAAGGCTAGCAAAAACGCATTGGCCAACCCCGGACGCATCAGGGGCAAAGACACCATAACAAAGGTTTTCCAGCGCCCGGCACGTAGCGTCTGGGAGGCTTCCTCCATCGACGGGCTGACACCTTCGACAACACCGATCAGCACCAAAAAAGAAATCGGGGTGAAGGACAGGGTCTGAGCCAGCCAGATACCAGGGAGGCCGTAAAGCCAACGCCCTGCCTCCACCCCGAGCAGATCAGAGACGAACTGCGTCGCAGCGCCCGATCTGCCAAAAAGAAGGATCAGTGCCAAACCAATAACGAATGGCGGCGTAATAATCGGAAGAACCGTCAGAACACGCAGCGATTTCTTGTATCGAAACCCTGTGCGCGTCACGACCAGCGCAAAGGCAAGCCCCAGCAAAGTGGTTGAGACCGCCGTCAGGATCGCAAGAAATGCGGTATTCCACGCCACCCCGCAGGCCCCACCCGCAAGGCAACCCAACCCCCAGACGCTGTCGTCAAAGAAATTGCGCGCAAAGGCAGCCCCGGAAACAGCCCCGTCAATATCCACAAAGGCACTGCCTAGAATACGTGCGACCGGGAAGAAGACAAACAAGGCGACAAGCGCAACGACTGTCCCAATTGCGGAGGTCACAAAGACATCGCCGCGCATGGCACCAGCAGCAGCAAGCCCCGTACACAATATGATCAGATAGCTGGCCGCCATCAGAAGGGCGCCATAGCCCAATCCGTACTGACGCATATCAAGCGGACCAAACAGGCTTTCAAGCCAGCCGTAACTCCACCCGGAAATCCCGATGGCAAAGCCCTGCCCCACCATCCAGATCAGCCCGCCAAGGCCACTGATGATCAATATCTGTGCGTATTTCGGATGCGCGCGTCCTTGCCGCGCCAGCAACAAAGGCCCCAACAGGAAAAGCCCGACCGGCAACAACCAGTATTTTTCAAGCAAGGTGGCCTGAAGGATCGCAGGCGCATAATCGACGTAGGTCGGATAGCCATCAAACAGCCATTCCAACGTCCAGAAGCCGTATTCCTGCTGATACCAGGGAAATATGACAAATCCAATCCAGCCGATGGCCAGCCAGATCCAAAGCATTCGGTTCACCAAAATTCTCCCGCGTGCAGAATGTCAAGGTCGGCAGTTCCGCCCAAAGATGGGTTGGCGGAACTGCACTGATGTCCGGAAAAAGGAAAAAGGCCGATTATTGCGGCGCGTTTTTCACTTCATCATCCCAACGTGACAGCAGATGACGGCGGACTTCCGCATCACCGTATTTGGCAAAGTCATAATCAATGAGTTTCAACTCATCCAAGCGCGGTGCCCCATCAGGAATGCGGGCTTCCTTGTTTGACGGGACCTGATAGCTATGCGCGTCCTCGGCAATCGACTGTGTTTTTGCAGAAAGGGCAAACTCGGCCCAGATTTTTGCATTTTCAAGGTTACGTGCACCCTTGATGATGCTCATCGAGCCCACTTCGTACCCGGTACCTTCGCACGGGGACACCACGGTCAAATCGGCACCCTGTTTGATCTGGGCAATCATGTCATGCATGAAGGTGATGCCAATCGTGGTTTCGCCAACTGCAGCCGCCTTGATCGGGGCAGAACCCGATTTGGTGTACTGATTTACGTTCTTGTGCATCTCTTTGAGAAACGCGAAAGCTTCTTCTTCGCCAAACAACTGCACAAGTGTGGCAAGCGTCGTGTAGGACGTACCAGACGAGCTTGGATTGGCAATCTGAACTTCGCCCTTATAGGCTGGATCAGCCAGATCTTTCCAGCATTTCGGCGCAGGAAGGCCCTTTTTGGCAAGCAGATCGTTATTATAGCCAATGCCGAGCGCACCGGCATAAATACCGACCGTCTTGTTATCGGCATTCTTGGCCTGACGCACGGCCCAGTCCTGCAGATCGCCAAGTTGCGGCGATGTATATTCTTCGGTCAGGCCTTCTGCTGCGGCTTGTAAGTGCGGATCACCCGTACCACCCCACCAGATATCAAGTTTCGGATTGCTGGCTTCGGCACGCACCTGCGCATAGGCCTCACCTGAACTTTTGCGCACCATCGAAACATCAATGTCATGCTCAAGCTCGAAGGCAGTTTCCATCATCTCGCACCATTCGTTATCGGCCGAGCAGATGACACTAAGACGGCCCGCCGCATTGGCAGGTCCGACAGCGGCAACAACCAGTCCGACAAAAGCAGCACCAGCATAAAGAGTATTTTTAAACGTCATTTGGGTTTCCTCCCGTTTGCATTTCGTTGAATGCACACGTGTGCACAATCAGGGTGCGGATCACGTGCTGCGAGGATTTAATCACAGAACTTCAAAAATAACAAAAAAATTCTATTCTTTGGAATTTCCATTCTACCGGCGAAGCTCAACATACTGTTTTACATCGATTTAATCATAGAATGCGACATCAGAAGGCCGAATGGGATCGCCTGCATTATGGCACAAAATGCGCCGAATCATGTGCACACGTGCGCATGAAAAGTCCGGTTCTTCACGAGTCCCAATCTTTACAGGATGGCGTCAGGGATCAGACAGTCTGCCGGCGGATAAATTCAACCGGTAAAACAAGCCGTTCATCGCCAAGCTCATCCCCCCCGATGCGACGGCGCAACCGCTCCACTGTCATCTCGGCCAGTTGGTCTGCCCGCTGGCGCACTGTGGTAAGTTGATAGGCACCCTGACGGGCCGCGGCAATATCATCAAATCCAATGATGGCAAGATCACCCGGAACTTTCAGCCCCAGCTCAAACCGGGCCGCATCCATGAGACCAAGGGCAATATGGTCCTTGGCACAAAAAATCGCGTCAGGTGTGCTTTCCCCACCCGCCAGATATTTGAGGCCCGCGTGAAATCCACCGTCATAATCCGCACTGTCACACACAAGCGATGTAAAACTGATCTCGCCGTCCGCAAGACGCGGTGCAATCCGTGAAACAAATGCCTCCCCGCGCACATTGCCGCTATAGGTACCGCCCCGCACGTTCAGAAAACCAAGGCGCTTTTTACCACTTTTCAGCAACATGTCTGCGGCCAGTTCGCCCCCGTGCACGTTATCGCAGTTAATAACATCGGCTCCCTCCAGACGCCCTGCCCGATTGACAAGAACAACCGGAACATTTCGTTTCAGGTAATGAGTCCCCACTTCCGGGGATGGGCTTCCCGACGTTACAACAACCCCCGCCACCTGATATTGCAGTAGATTAAGCATTGATATCCCCATCTGGTCCGGGTCAGAGACATCAATCACCAAGGGGCGATATCCCGATTGCTGAATCTGGCTGATCAGGCAATCAAGAAACTCAATGCGAAACGGGTCAGTCAGCCCGGATGTTACCAGCCCGATCAAGTCACTTTTACGCCGATTCATTGAACTGGCGATCTTGTTGACGTGATAGCCAAGTTGGGCGGCCGTTTCCTGAACGCGTTTTCGGGTCGCCTCGGAAATGCGCTCATCATCCGCCATGCAACGCGACACGGTTGACCGCGACACCCCCGCTTCACGCGCAACATCAGCAGACGTCACCACTTGATGCGCCTTCTTTTTCACCTCGTTACCGGGTTTCTGGCGATCACCGCTCATACGGGCAAGTTCCTTACGACACACCGATTGACTAGAGACACATACCATAGCCCAGCGCAGCCGCCAACGCACACGTGTGCACGTTTCGACAACTTTATAAAACTGTCATATCGAATATATAGGTCGCGCTTACTGTCATTTTTCTTTGACCCGCCTTGGGCAAAAATCCTATTCTGATGCCCACATAACAGACTGCCCCACAGACACGACAACAGCCACAACACCGAAAAACCAAGGCCCGCCTTGGCAATCCCAAAGACCATCAGGAGTACATCATGGGCCACGCCGCCACCGACAGCACCGTTACCACCTGGACCTGGTTCAAGGGTGAATGGCACGAAGGCAACCCCAACATCATGGGCCCGCAAACCCACGGTGTGTGGATGGCCTCGACCGTGTTTGACGGTGCACGCCGCATGAACGGCAAAATGCCCGATCTTCACCCCCATTGTGCCCGTGTCATCCGGTCGGCCAACCTGATGGGCTTAAAGCCCGCCATCACCACCGACGAAATTGTCGCACTGGTCAAGGAAGGGGTCAAAAAATTCGATCCGGAACTGGCCCTTTATATCAAACCGATTGTCTATGGCGGCGAAGGGTTCCTCGCCCCGATCCCCGAAAGCGCACAATTTGTTTTATGCATTTCGGTGACTGAAATGCCCGCCGCCGTGCAAACCGGCTTTAGTGCGCGCAAATCAAGTTTCCGCCGTCCATCGCCCGAAAGTGCCCCGACCGAGGCCAAGGCAGCCTGTCTGTATCCCAATGTCGGGCGCGCTGTGACCGAAGCCAACAATGACGGCTTTGACACCGGTGTCATGCTGGACCCGATTGGCAATGTTGCCGAATTTTCCTACGCCAACCTGTTCTTTGCCAAGGATAATGTTGTTTATACCCCGGCGATCAACGGCACGTTCCTCAACGGCCTGACTCGTCAGCGCGTCATCACCCTTCTGCGCAAAGATGGTGTCGAAGTGGTTGAGAAAACCTGTGCGTACAGCGAGCTTGAAACCGCCGACGAAATCTTTGGTACCGGCAATTATTACAAGGTCGCCCCGTGTGTGAAACTCGATGAACGCCCCCTGCAACCCGGCCCAATCACGCGCCGCGCGCAGGACCTTTATATGGCGTTCACGGCGGCCAGCACCGACTAACCCACAGACTGCGCCCATCGCGTCCATACAAATACAAAACGGGCCGGAAATTCCGACCCGTTTTTTTCATGCCCTATACAGGCCTGTCGTCTTTTACTGCGTCGGCGCAACCGGCACGCTGCTGCCTGCGACATAGGGGTATTTGGCAAAGATCGAGGCCACTGCCGTGCGCACGGCTTCATTGGGTGCATCACGTATTGAGCTGGTCACACGCCCAACAGACGTCCCTTCCCAGATCATCTGGTTGGTACGGCGATCCACGAAATCAATGCTGAGCGTGCCCTCGGTATAGGTGCTGGTGTATCCCGGCTCCGTATAGCCCGGCCAGCCGACATACATGCCGCCGCGATACCCATAATATCCGCCCATATAGACCGGCGGCGAGGTTTGGGTTTTTTCCTCGGTCTTGAGGTGGAAGTTCACAAGAAAATCAGGGTTGTTGATGTCAACGCGGTATCCGCGTGCTTCAAGTGCCGTGCTGATGGCATCCTCAATCCGCTGACCTGACAGGGTTGTGTATTTTTCCTCAGCCGATTTTCCTGCCCCTTCAAAAAAGGCAAAGCTTTGATAGCGGCTGAAATCGGCGGCCGGGTCGGCATCGATATAGACCTTTGGCCCGCTGGCGCAGGCCGCTAGCATTCCCACCAGAAGGCCTGCGATGGCGGTTTTCACTATCTGCATGATGTCGGTCCCTTTGCTTCAACCAGAAACTGTCTTTGTTTATATGACGTTCGGGGACAACAATACCATCAACAGAATTTGGTTTCATGATGGCAATTTTAAAGTGCATATCCCATCGCACCAAAATCAACGGCCAGCAACTTAGGGGCAGGACCTAAGCAATTCCAACCAATTGCCGGGTTCGTTTTCGCAGATCCTTGATCTCGTCATCAAGAATGGAACGGTCATTCATCGAATGGGCCAGAACGATTGCACCTTGCCAGCGGACAATAATCCGCTGTCCTTCTGCCGCCGCATCAACCGCCCCTAATCCGCCTTTGATCAACTGGTCTGCCAACCAGCTTACAAGCGATTGAAACACCCCCTGCCCGATTTCGCGCGCAGGACCAAACGCATTCTCCTTGGGAAGGTCAAGCATCAGTCTTGCCAACGGGCAACCGTAGCTAACTCGGCGCGGCGTCATCGCATCAAGATAATCAAAGAAAATCGAAAGTCGCTCCCCGACCGTTCCGTTTGGCGCGATACTTGCCAAAAGCGGGGCAAACTCGCCCTCCATGGTTTCCAATGCCGCCTGTGCCAGATCGTGTTTTTTCGGAAACCGGTAAAACACGCCACCAGCAGGCAATCCGGCTTCTTTGGCAACCGATTGAATGGTTGCCGCATGATACCCATCGCGCCAGATCACATTCATTGCCGCACGAGCAAGCTTCTGGCGTTTTTCCTCGGAGGTCATTTTTGCGGCCATAACCGGGATGCCTTGTAAATGCTTAAGTAAGTTAACTAACTTAATAATCCTGTCGACGTGGCCTGTCAATCTATCTGCGCGCCACAGGACGACCATGTTTTGCTGGCTATGTCTAAAAATTGAACCCGACCGCATTGCCGTGTATCAAAGCATAGTCAACAAGCCCCCGAAACAAAAAGAACCGGAGCATTGGTGGAAAACCGTCAATTCACACTTGCAGACATCCGAAATGCCATCTCGGCCGGTGTCATAAGCGAAGAGTCTTTCGCAAAGCTTGAAAGCTTCCTGACCGCCCAATCACATCAAGCAGCCGAAACAGAGAAATTCACGCTGTTTCGCGGCATGAATGATATCTTCATTGCCCTTGGTGTCGTCGCCCTAAGTGTTGGCTGGTTCATTCTGTGGGGCATGCTGATCGCAAGCCCGGCCTTCTGGGTCGCACCATTACTTGCCATTGTGGCCTATGTCGCGCTGGCAGAATACATTGCCGGTAAGCTTAAGGCGTCCCTGCCTTCCATTGCGATCATGATATCGCTTGGCGTGACCATCATGCTTTATGCGGTTGCGCTTTATATGTCATTTGCCGTGCAATCAGATGCGGCATCGTCCCTTGAAGAGATCGCTGAATTTGGCAAACGATCGGTCAATGTTCTGGTGGTGGTGTCGCTGATCGGGTTTGCGTTTCAGGTCGGATTTTTCCTGCGCTATCGGTTGCCTGTATCCTTTGCCCTGATTGCAGCCGGGATTCTTGGCGTGATGTGGTCCGGCTTGACCGCATTGATCGGCCCGGACATTGCAAATTATCAGCATGCCCTGATTACAGTGACCGGGCTTTTGGTACTCGGCCTTGGTGTTTATATCGACAGCCGCGATCCTGATCGGATCAATGGCTGGGCGGAATGCGCGTTCTGGCTTTATGTCATGGGTGCGCCAATGACCATCCATTCGGTTGCCATCGCCTTTGAGGCATCGGCATGGGTCATGGTGCCCGTCATCATCATTGCCATGCTGTTTTCACTGATCGTTGATCGCCGGTCCCCGATCATCAGTGCGCTGATCTATGTTGGCTATTTGCTGCAATCGGGTTTCGAAGGCGTTGCCATTGACCCATCCGTCACAGTTGTTCTGGTCTGCTTTATCATTGGCGGGCTGGTCATGGCGTTTGGCGTTGGCTGGCAAAAAGCCCGCCATGTGATCCTGAACCCGTTCGAGGATCATGCATGGCGGCGTTATCTACCGCCAAGTTAACGCTGCACACACGCAAACACAAAGGCCCGCATCATTACGATGCGGGCCTTTGTCATTTCGGATCAGTAAACCGTAATCAGGCGCTAAGATCTTCACCGGCAAGTGCGCGGTCAATCAAGGCAACGCTTTCATCAAGGCCATACAGGGCGATGAAGGAGCCCATACGCGGACCCTGCTCCTGACCCAGCAGGATTTCATAAAGTGAATTAAGCAGCAATCTAACTTACTGCAACTTCGTTTTCTTTAACCATCCGCTGCATACGCCTTACATCTCTTACAAAATTAAAGCCTGTCCGCTTGTCACTTGGTGTACCAGGAACAACGACAAAGAACTTTTTATTCGGCGAATAGACCCTACCGTGCTTGGATCCACGTCTATAACTCCAACCATGTGCTATAAGCTTTTTAACTTCTATATTCACTTTTTCAGATTTACTGAATTTCATGCCACTGCCTCCGCATCATAAGCAACGCGGAAGCCAATTTTCATTGATTTATACTTACCCGTACTTGTTGGCGCAAACCGCGCTCTGTTTGCCGATACGATGTTGAGAGCAGCTTCCCACACACAATATTGCGAACAACCAAACAAGGAATTGATGGCTGCTCCTTGCATATTGAGCCATTCACCGAAAAACGCGGAACAAACTACCTCAAATCCCGTTTCTGCCTGCTGCTTGAAAAATGCATCTTCTTCATAACGCAACTCCCAAGCATCAAAGTCGTCCGAGTATGGAGGATGTCCTTCAAATTTTTCACCTGAAGGATCATAAAACGATGCCAAACGGCAACCAAGGGCTTCAGAAACCACCTTTTGGTTTACTGTGCGCTGCCCTAATCTATCCGCAAGAGAGAGCCACTCTTCCTCCGAAAGCAAACGCACCGGTGCTCGTTTTTCACGCTTTACCCAACGCGCATAAGCCATGGCGTCATACCACGTCACAGATGCCGGATAGTTATCCTTTTCATTCTCAAGGACAGACAGACTATCCAGATTTGATTGCTTTTTCCGGTGCCATACGTAGTCCGGATTACGTTTAAGAAACTTTTTGAACTGACCAACTGTAATCAAATCCGAAAAGTAAATCGATTTACTGCCTAAAGATACAGGGTGGAATCCACTCATATGGCGATAACGTTTCACGATAGGCTGGTATCGTTTTTCACAAACAAAGTAATCCTCAAGAATCTTCATTTGCGATGGATAACCCGAAACAACACCTCCTTTATCGTAAAAGGTGTGTTCTGCTTTATGTGTATCTTCCGCAAGCCATCCATCGTACTTGAAGTATAACCATTCCCGAAATTGATTTTCCTCTCCATTCGAAGAAATGTCCTTACTACGAAGGTATGGCTTATAGGGATTACTCTGGAACTCTTCATCTCGCATATCTTTGAAAACGAAATCATATTTTCCGTTTTTTGCCCTTAGAAATACGAGATTTTCGTTATAGGGGATGACATCAATCCAACCACTTTCCAGCAAGCGAATACATTTGGCAAATAACGCCCCTGCGGCCTCAATTTCCTGCATTTCCGCCGCGCTTGTATTGTAAAGCTGCGCTACAATATTGGCTCTATTAGTTTCCGAGCCAAAGTCTAAGAGCTGATCACCTATCAGGTTGTCGAGACAGTTAAAAATATCTTCCCAACGAAAACGCGCCTCTTCACCAACTACAAAGTAATTATTTGGCGGAATATATTCTGATACCTGATCCAAGGAAACTCTTGCGAATTGCAAATTTCCTCTAGCAATCGCCACATCGCCAAATCCGCATTCGGCAACGACCTTCAATAAGTCGAAATAATCTGCGCCAACAAATATTTTTTTGGGGATTTTCTGCCCAGGACAAAACAAACGATCAGCAATTTCGCGCGCCTTCAGCTCTACAAACTTGTCCTGAAGTTCCTCTTCAATCACCTCTGACCGCTCCAGCAGTCCATGGCGCTTCATAAAAGGCTTGAGATTGCTTTCCCATTCCTTCTTGTAACCAGAGAACCCACCCTTGAAGCCAAGCGATTTACAGATATGGTTTAAGGCTGTCGTATGCTTAAACTCCGACGCTTTTTCATTCCCAAGAAATGTTTCACGCGTCTCTTTTGCGGATTTCTTAATGGAATCAGGATCTATTCCATTGATAGGGGAAAGGTGTAAGTTCTGAAATTTAAGGAAGTAAGTCCGATAAGACATATGATCTCTCCAGCAAGATGCACGTTCGCCTGCACCGAAAATCTATACTGGGAGAAAAAAGTCTGAATGCTGAACGCATCTGCAATAATTTTTACGCCAACGCGAACGATTTAGCGGCGTCCCAAGGAATATTGCAAACCCTCTATTTATAAACCACATTGTTTTTCTTCGTGTCAACAAAGAAAAACGGGACACCAATGTTCTTGATGCCCCGTGTCTATTTCGGCAGTCTATCAGGCGCTGAGGTCTTCACCTGCAAGCGCACGATCAATCAGCACAACACTTTCATCAAGGCCATAAAGGGCAATGAACGATCCCATGCGCGGCCCTTGCTCCTGACCGAGCAGGATTTCATAGAGCGTTTTGAACCATTCGCGCAGATTTTCATAATTGTGGTTTTTGCCCACCGTGAAAACTTCGGTCTGGATGTCGGATGGCTCGGTCCCCGGTGCGATTTGCGACAGGGCATCACGCAGATCTTTGAGGGCGGCTTGCTCTGATTCGGTCGCGGCACGGTATTTTTTCGTCGGTTTGACAAAGTCGTTGTAATAGTTGATCGCATAGCCGACCAGCTTGTCCAGGTACGGCGAGCTTTGCGGGGTTGCCCCGGCGACATAGCGCGAAATGAACTTCCACAGCAGATCGCGGTCATCGGTGTTGCAAACCGAAACCAGGTTCAGCAGAATGCCAAACGACAGCGGAATGTCGCGATCCGGTGCCGTTCCGGCATGAATGTGCCAAGCCGGGTTCTGCAAGATCTTGGTCGGATCGGTTTCGGTTTTAAGCTTTTCTGCGAACGTCAGATATTCATCGACGGTTTTCGGGATGACGTCGAAATACAGGCGTTTGGCGGTTTTGGGTTTCTGGAACATGAACAGCGACAGGCTGTCTTCCGGCGCATATTTCAGCCAGTCTTCCATCGAAATGCCATTGCCCTTGGATTTCGAGATTTTCTGGGCGTTCTCATCCAAAAACAGCTCGTAGTTAAATCCTTCCGGCGGGGTGCCGCCCAGTGCCTTGACGATCTTGTTGCCAAGCTCAACCGACGGGATCAAATCCTTGCCTGCCATTTCATAATCCACACCCAGTGCGTACCAGCGCATCGCCCAGTCGGGTTTCCACTGCAGCTTGCAGTTACCACCCGTGACGAGCGTTTCAACCAGATCACCGGTTTCAGGATGTTCATAAACAATGCTGCCGGTTTCAGGTTTAAGCTCGGTCACCTTGGCCATCAGGACCTTGTTGGTGCCCGGTTCAACCGGCATGAACGGGCTGTATGTCGCCTGACGTTCTTCGCCAAGCGTCGGCAGCATGATCTTCTGGATCGCGTCATAGCGTTCCAGAAGACGCAACAAAGCCGCATCAAACATGCCCGAACGATAACAGTCGGTCGATGATTTGAACTCGTACTCAAAGCCAAACCCATCGAGAAAATCGCGCAGGCGCGCGTTGTTATGATGGGCAAAGCTTTCATGGGTGCCAAACGGATCAGGCACACTTGTCAGCGCTTTGCCAAGATGCTCGCCAACCATTTCCTTGTTGGGAATGTTGTCGGGCACCTTACGCAGGCCATCCATATCATCGGAGAAGCAGAAAAGCTTGGTCGGGATATCGCACATGGTTTCAAACGCGCGGCGGACATAGGTCGTACGCGCGACTTCGCCAAAGGTGCCGATATGGGGCAAACCCGACGGACCATAACCGGTTTCAAAAAGGACATAGCCCTTTTCAGGCGCCTTCTGTTTATACCGCTTGACCAGCTTGCTGGCTTCCTGAAAGGCCCAGACGTTGCTGTTAAGTGCGGCATCTCGAAGATCGGCTGTCATTTTTGAAACCTTGTTTGTCAGTTGGATCGTTGAATTGTTTGGAAATCTTGACGGCGCAGGGTCACCCGGATCCCGTGCGTGCGCGAAGCTATACCGCACCACACCTCAGATCAAGCATCTGTTGCGCATGGCTGCCAAATGACCCGCAACGTGCGACATACCGGATACCGTTCTCTGAGCATGTATTCTCATAGGCTATTTTCCGCATAAATTGCAAAAATCCCACTCTAAAGTGTAGTTGAATTCACCGCCACGACCGCAAATATGCAGCTAAGGTGCCAAAAGTCCCTGCTATCGACACTGTCCTTGTCAGGCTCCCAGAACTCCGGGGCAGGAAAGCACCAAACGTGAATATGTTAGTGACGATGAATACGTAAATTCAAGTATCAGAGCAGTTTTGAGGTTCCACCAATGTCGCACAGCGACAAGGTTTTGCCGGACGAAATAGACGCAATACCAGCAAATAGTGCTGATCAGCGATTTGAACGCGTTGTTGAATACGCCCCCAATGCGATGATCTTGATCAGCGCCGAAGGCCGCATGGAAATGGTCAATGCGCAAACCGAAATCATTTTTGGCTATGCCCGGTCCGAACTGCTCGGTCAGGCAATAGAGATGCTTGTGCCAACACGCTTTCGCGAAGGTCACCCGCATTTACGCGGATCGTACGGCAAAAACCCGAATGCCCGTCCAATGGGCCCGGGGCGCGATCTTTATGCCCTGCGCAAGGACGGCAGCGAATTTCCCGTCGAAATCGGCCTCAATCCAATTGCCAGCGGGGATCGTCAACTGATCCTTGCCGCCATATCCGACATCTCCGAACGCAAACACCGCGAAGAACAAATTGCCCGGTCGCTCAAGGAAAAGGAAACCCTGCTTTCTGAAGTCCACCACCGGGTTAAAAACAACCTTCAGATCATTCACAGCCTGCTGGACATGCAAACAGCCTCGATTGCCGACAAACAGGCGCGTGATGCACTGATTGACAGTTGCAACCGCGTGCGGTCGATGGCGCAAATTCACCAGTCGCTGTATCAAAGCGAAAATATGGCCAAGGTTGATTTCGCCAACTTCTGTGAAAGTCTGGTTTCATCACTGCTGGCCGCCTACAACATTGATCTTGATCGTGTTCGCGTCAAATGCGATCTGGCCGAGGTGGAACTTGCCATTGATCAGGCTGTGCCATGTGGGCTGATTGCAAATGAGTTAATCACCAATGCGCTTAAACACGGGTTTCGCGATGGTCATGCCGGTAAAATCCTGATTTCCACCAAAATGCATGGCGATCGTGACGTCGAACTGTGCATTTCTGACAATGGGCACGGTCTTCCAGATGATTTTTCCATCGGCAAAAGCTCCGGCTTGGGTCTTCAGCTGATTGAACTTCTTGTCGATCAAATTGGTGGACAGCTCACCATCGATACGTCCCCCGAGACGCGTTTTCACATCACATTTACCTTACAGGACGAATGATAAATGCCCAAAACGGTTCATGTCATGATCGTCGAAGATGAAAGAGTGATTGCGCTGCATTTGCGCAAGCAACTTGAAAAACTCGGCTATGACCGAACCTCCGCGCACAGTGCTGGCTACGACGCGCTCAAAGCGATTGAGCGCGATCCACCTGACATCATCTTGATGGACATCCGCATTGATGGCGACATTGACGGTATTGAAACGGCGGCTGGCATTCCACCCGATCTGATGATCCCGGTGATTTATCTTTCGGCCCACTCCGAAGATGCCACCTTGGCGCGTGCCAAGAAAACGCGTCCTTATGGTTTCTTGTTAAAACCGTTTTCTGAACGCGAACTGCACGCCACGATACAGATGGCACTGGAACGCCGGGTTGCCGAAATGGCCCTGCGCGAAAGTCAGCAACGCCTGTCGCTGGCGATGTCCGCGGCTCAAATGAGTTGCTGGGAAATTGATGTCAACACGCGCGAAATGCACAGCACGGGTCTTGGGAATTTCCAAACACCTCAGGAAACCGAAACAGTGACCGAAACGTGGGATGCCTTCCTTGACCGGGTGGCATCGGAGGACCGCGACAGCGTGCATAAGGCATTCACCTATGCCGTGCAGCACGGTGATTTTTACGACGTCGTATTCCGCAGCATCAACGTGCATAATGAGCAGCGTTGGCTGCGCGCACGCGGCAAATCATTTTCCAATGACCGCAATGGCACGCACCGCATCATTGGCATGATGCAAGACATCACCGATCAGCGCATGACCAATGACAAGTTGCGCGAAGCCATGGCCGTCTATGAAACGACACAGGATGGTATCCTGATCCTTGATCCGGACCTTAATGTCACCAATGCCAACAAGGCCTACTACCATATTACCGGCACAGGCCCCAAAGGCACACTGAACAAACCACCCTACTTCCTGGCCCCTGAGGAGTATTCAGCCGGTTTTTATCAAGACCTGTTTCATACCTTGCGCCACAGACGCCATTGGCACCGCGACATCGAAACCCGCAATATTCAGGGTAACCCGATTTCCTTGGCGACACAGATTATCGCGGTTGAAGACGACGACGGCGAACTGACCCATTTTGTTGCCATCGTTTCGGACCGCACCGCCATCCGTCAGGCCGAACAGGAATTGCATTATCTTGCGCAATATGACGGGCTGACCAGCCTGCCCAACCGGTTGCTGGCAACCGACCGCCTGAACCGTGCGATTGAACGCAGCGAACCTGTCGGTGCGCGTGTTGCCTGCCTGTTTCTTGATATTGATGACTTTAAAAACATCAATGACACACTGGGCCATGCGGCTGGGGATCAGGTTTTGCTGATCGCCTCAACCCGGATCAAGGCGGTTACCGAGCGCGCCGATACCATTGCACGCCTTGGCGGCGATGAATTCATGATCATCCGTGAGAACATCCAGAACGCCACGGCGGCGGCCAATCTTGCGATGAAGATCATCAATGAACTGCAACGCCCGTTTTACATTATCGGCCATGAACTGACCCTGTCGGCCAGCATCGGGATTTCGCTGTATCCTGATAATGCTCTGTCGCCACAGGACCTTATCCGGTTGGCCGATACCGCGATGTACGCGGCAAAAGACCGCGGCCGGCGGACTTATGCGTTTTATCAGTCGGAAATGACGGAAACCGCAACCCGCTATATGACCCGATCACTGGAATTGCGGCGCGGGCTCGAAAACAACGAACTGGTTTTATACTACCAGCCACAAATGAACGCCCATACTGGCGACCTTGTCGGGGTGGAGGCACTTTTGCGCTGGAACCATCCGACAAGTGGCTTGCTCGGCCCGCATGAAATCATCCCGGTCGCCGAACAAAGCGGCCTGATTATTGAAATCGGCGACTGGGTGCTGCGCGAAGCCTGCCTGCAGGCCCGGCGCTGGCAGGATGAGCTTGATCAGAAAATCACCATGGCGGTCAACGTGTCGGTCCGTCAGTTGAAGATGCCCAACTTTGCCGAAACGGTGCAACATGCACTGGCTGTTGCCGGATTGCCGGCGGAATATCTCGAAATCGAGATCACCGAAAGCATGATTCAGGATGAAACCAGTATGATCCGCATGCTGCACGAATTGCGCGAAGTTGGCGTTTCGCTTGCCATTGATGATTTTGGTACGGGGTATTCTTGCCTGCGGTCGATCAAAAGCCTGCCGATCAAACGCATTAAAATCGACCGCGCGTTTGTCAAAGACCTTCCGGGCAAAGCTGACGATGCCGCCCTGGTCGAGGCCATGCTGGCAATGGCAAGCTCGCTTGGCCTGCATACCACTGTCGAAGGTGTCGAAACCGAAGAACAGTATCATTTCCTGCGCGAAATGGGCTGCACCGACCTGCAAGGCTTCCTGTTTAGCAAACCCGTTCCAGCGGATGCGGTCTTTGCCGACAAAGCAGCCAAAAAGAAGCCTAACAGTAAGATTTCATAAATCCTTCTCCCCACCGCGACTTAAAATCGGCTGCTATCTGATGGGTCCGGCCCTAAAGTATAGGCCGGGTGACTGAAATGCTTGTGCTTTTCCCCAAGTTATTGAAACTTTGGGATGCATATCCATATTTCTAATATCACCCAAAAGCATAGGCCGAAAAGGATGTGGTTTGATGCGTTTTTCTAACCTGTCGCTGGGCGCGAAATTGACACTTGTCAGTGCGCTTGCCATTGCCGCCTGCCTGATTGTTGGTATTTTTCTTCAAACGCTTGAAACCAGCAACACCACCGAAGAACTCACCGTTGGTGAAGCCAGATCGGTTGCGCTTTACCACGCCGAACAGGCCGGTCACGTTCTGAATGGCGGGATGTCGGTGGCGCAAAACCTTGCCGGAACGTTTCGCGCCATTCGCGAACAGGGCGGCACCGACCGCGCGGCCTATAACGAAATCCTCAACCGCACCCTGATCGATAATCCGTCCCTTGCCGGGGCATGGTCAGGGTTTGAACCCAACGCGCTTGACGGCAAGGATGCAGATTACAAGGGCGAAGGCGAACCGTTTGGCGACGGGACGGGTCAATATGTGACCTATTATTATAACTTCGGGGAAGGCATTACGCCCTATCACCTGACCGGCCTTGATAACCCCGAAGTAAACGAATATTACACCGCCCCCAAGGCCACCAATCAGCCCTATGTCACCGATGCCATCACCTATGACATTCAGGGACGCGACGTGGTTTTGACCTCATTCGTCTATCCGGTGCAGGATCAGGCCGGAAAGTTCCTTGGTGTTCTCGGTGCCGATCTTGAACTCAACGCCCTGTCGGAACGGTTTGCCGAACTGACCCCGTTTGGTACCGGCACGGTCAATCTTGTGTCCGCCCAAGGCACATGGGTTGCACATGAAAATGCCGACATTCGCGGCACCAAACTTGATCAGGGTGACGCGATTCAGACTGCCATTCTCGATGCCATGCAGTCGGGCGAACCGCGCCGAATTGATGACGCCACGACCATGCACATGATTGTGCCCGTCGAAATTGACGGATACCCGAACAAATGGGGCGTGGTTGTCAATGTACCGCTGGCCACCGTTTTCGCCCCGGCCGATGACCTGCGCAACGCGACCTTGATTGGCGGGGTGGTCTTGTTGGTGATTGTGATTGGCGTCATTCTGTTCTTAACCAAAGGCCTTGTCGCTCGTCCGATGACCCGTGTGGCGGGTGTGATTGACCATCTGCAACAGGGTGATTTTTCCGTCCAGATCCCCTATCTCGACCGATCCGATGAAATCGGTGCAATTGCCAAGGCACTTGAATCGTTCAAGGAAGCATCGGCAGGCATGCAAAAAGCCGAACGGGAAAAGCTCGACGCCGAAAAACGTGCCAGCGATGAACGCAACCGGACCCGCCATCAGATGGCCGACGAGTTTGAAAAATCTGTCGGCGGTATTGTTGTCAATGTGTCTGACAGTGCCGAAAACATGGAACAGGTCTCGCGCCGGATGCGTACGGCGGCCGATCAAAGTTCCGAACAGGCCGTTGTCGTTGCCGCTGCCGCCGATGAGGCCAGCGCAAATGTTCAAACCGTCGCATCGGCCACCGAAGAACTGTCTGCCTCCATTCAGGAAATCAGCTCCCAGGTGGCAAAGTCATCGGACATCACCAATACCGCCGTGACCGAGGCATCCAATGCCAACACAATGGTCACCGGCCTTGCCGAGGCGGCTGATCGCATTGGCGAGGTCGTCAGCCTGATTAGTGATATCGCAGCCCAGACCAACCTTTTGGCGCTGAACGCCACGATTGAGGCCGCCCGTGCCGGTGAAGCGGGAAAAGGGTTTGCCGTGGTCGCACAAGAAGTCAAAAACCTTGCCAATCAGACGGCCAAGGCCACCGATGAAATCGCCCAGCAAATCGGCTCGATCCAGTCAGAAACCCACAATACTGTTGGGGCAATTGGCCGGGTCACCGAAACAATTTCAAGCATCAATGAAATCGCCACCGCCATTGCATCGGCCGTTGAACAGCAAGGAGCGGCCACCGCCGAAATTTCTGGTAACATTCAACAGGCAGCAGCCGGGACAAACGAAGTCTCCTCCTCCATCGGGATCGTGCGCAATACATCGCGCGAAACCGGGGATGCCGCATCAAATGTGCAGGCCGGGGCAACCCAACTGGCACAAGAAGCCCGCAATCTTGACGAACAGGTCAGAAACTTCCTTGATCGTCTGCGCAATATCTAGGATCAGGACCATAGATTTTATCAGGGCGGCACCATGTGACGGTGCCGCCTTTTTCATTTTGTTGATACCTGAACCATTCGGTGGTTGAATTGCCGTAACCATTTAGGCCCATTCAAATAAGGACACCGCATCATGTTGCCGCTTCCCGTGACGATCTGCCTGACCGCACTTTTTGCATTGATGCTGACGGCGTTAAGCCTGAATGTTTCCCTGCGCCGCCGCGAACTTCGCGTTGCCCTTGGCGACGGCGATGATCTGGTGTTGCGTCGCCGTATCCGCGCACACGGCAATTTCATCGAAAATGCCCCGATGTGCATTCTGCTTGTTCTGGCGCTTGAGGCAGTACTCGCAACCTCGACGACCATCTGGCTGGTGGCCGCCATTCTGTTTGTCGCCCGCGCCCTTCATGCCATTGGGACCCTTGCGCGGTCCAACAAAAGCCTGATCGCACCGGCGGTTTTGATGCAGCATTTGACCTTTATTGTGGTCGGTGTCTGGTTGCTGGTGCAAACGCTGAGCAACCAGATGGGCAGCATGTAACGTCAGCACGGAAAGAATGGCTATGGTGATGCCCCATGATTTCGCCACCACCGATGTGGCGGCGAAATTTGCCACATATCCCGACAAACCGCGTCAGATGCTTCTGACCATCCGGCACTGGATCTTTGAGATCGCCGGGGATGAGGCAAGTATCGGCACGCTGGACGAAAGCCTGAAATGGGGTGAACCGGCATGGCGACCAAAATCGGGATCGGGTATCACCATCCGCGCCGACTGGAAGGAAAAGTCACCAGATCAGGTGATGGTGTTCTTTGATTGCAAAACCGATTTGATTGACCGCACGCGCAGTCTTTTATCGGCCGATCTGACTTGCGAGGGTAACCGGGCGATCATCCTGCCGATTGATACGCCCCTGCCCGAAGCAGCCCTTAAAACCGCCCTTGGCTGGGCGCTGACCTATCACCACGACCGTAAGGCAAAGGTGTCCTAGGGCAAGTCGCGGGTTACAGCTTCTTCGCACCACTTTCAAGCTGCGTGCGGAGTTCTTGTAAATCGCGGTTCAACCGTTTGGCGGTTTCAATGTCCAGTCCGGTCGCATCAAGAATGCAGGCGGGAACTTCCTCGGCCTTCTCGCGCAATGCCTTCCCTTCAACGCTTAGGCGCACGCGCACGGAACGTTCGTCTTCCGGGTCACGCTTGCGCACGACAAGGCCATTTGCCTCAAGCCGTTTAAGCAAAGGGGTCAGCGTGCTGGACTCAAGAAACATCTTTTGCCCGATGCTGCGCACCGATTGATCGTCTTCCTGCCACAGGCTGACCATCACCAGATATTGCGGATAGGTCAGGCCAAGCCGATCAAGCAGCGGCTTATAGATGCGGTTAAAGGCATGGCTGGCCGCATATACCGAAAAGCACAGAAACTTTTCAAGATCCAGAAAGTCTTCTTTTGACGCGTCATCCATTGTCTTCTTCCCGTTTTTGAAACATCTGGCCGACCTGACCTTGGGAATTCCGGGCAGTCCAGGTCACCAAAAATGACCATACAGACCCGCACCGGCAACCGTCATGCGACTCAAAGCCGATTAATTTAAATCGCACACGATTAAATTACAAACGATTTATTCACATAGCTGACATTCCCACATTTATATCGCACGCGATTAAATCGTATGCGATAACACAATCACCAAAACGAAACACCGGCCGGTTAAGACGGCCCCTTAAAAGGATCGAAATCATGAGCCCGCTGAAAACCAAAGTTGCTTCTGCTGCGATTGCCTTGACCACCGCCCTGTCTGCCAACACCGCACTGGCCGACCCGGTTCTTGAACCCACCACCCAGAAATTCATCAATGCCCTGTCGGCATCGGGTGGCCCGGCGATTTACACCCTGACCCCGGCCGAGGCCCGCGACGTTCTGTCAGGTGCCCAGTCCGGCGAGATTGCCAAACCGGCCGTTGACATCACCGACACCACCTTTGCCGTTGGCCCGACCGGTGCGACCAAGGTCCGGATCATTCGGCCACAGGGCAACACCGACCGACTGCCGGTGATTGTGTATTTCCACGGGGCTGGCTGGGTAATGGGCGATACTGGCACGCATGACCGACTGGTGCGTGAACTCTCTGTGCGTGCCAATGCAGCCCTTGTGTTTGTTGATTATGAACGCTCTCCCGAGGCCCGCTATCCGGTTGCCATCGAACAGGATTATGCGGTGACCAAATATGTCGCCGAGCACAGCGAACAGCTTAATGTTGACCCGACCCGCCTGGCGATTGCCGGCGACAGTGTTGGCGGCAATATGACAGCGGTCGTCTCCCTGTTGGCACAGGAACGCGGCGGGCCGGACATCACGGCACAGGTCCTGTTTTATCCGGTCACCGATGCCGATTTTGACAATGGCTCTTATACCGAGTTTGCCAATGGCCCGTGGTTGACCAAACCGGCGATGGATTGGTTCTGGAACCAGTATCTGCCTGAAGGAATTGATCGCACGGATCCGAAAATCACCCCGATCCATGCAACATCTGAACAACTTTCTGGTCAGGCACCAGCACTCGTGATCACGGCTGAAAATGATGTTCTGCGTGACGAAGGCGAAGCCTATGCCCGGAAACTGTCACAGGCTGGCGTTGATGTGACCGTGACCCGCTATAACGGTACGATCCACGACTTTGTCATGCTCAATGTACTGGCTGACACCCCGGCCGCCAAAGGGGCAATTGCCCAGGCCGGACAGTATCTGCACACCGCCCTTCACGGGAAGTGATCACGAAAGTTTCACATTATTTCAGGCGGGTGCAGTTGCGCCCGCCGCCTCCCGGCGACATATCATCTGGGAACGAACCTAGACAGCCGGGCGCTCACCACCACCGAACCACTGTTCAAACAAAGGATGAAAACCATGTCTGTTGAAGTCAAATATACCGCGCATGCTTCTGCCACCGGTGGCCGTGATGGCCGTGCGAAAACCGATGATGGCAGTCTCGATGTCAAACTGACCACGCCAAAGGAACTTGGTGGTGCTGGCGGTGAGGGCAACAACCCTGAACAGCTTTTCGCCATGGGCTATTCCGCCTGCTTTATCGGCGCGATGAAAGTGGCTTCTGGCCAGACCAAAATCAAGGTCCCAAATGACGTATCGGTAAATGCCGAAGTCGGCATTGGCCCACGCAGCGCAGGCGGCTTTGGAATTGCCGTCAAACTGAATGTGTCCCTTCCGGGCCTTGATAAGGCCGATGCAGAAAAACTGGTCGAAACCGCCCACACCATCTGCCCGTATTCAAACGCAACACGCGGCAATGTCGATGTAACCACCACCATTGCCTAACCTTAAAGTTCCCCCCTGCTGGTCGGCATCCCCCCAACAGCCGACCGGCACTTACAGGCCCGGTGTTCCCCTGCACCGGGCCTTTCTTTTGCTGCTTGGCAAATAACAGTTGCCCGATCGGCGATGTCCCCCGATGATCCTGCCCATCAAAAAAATACTATTCAGAATCAGGAAACCCGTATGTCAAACCAGCTTACTCTCGTCGTCTTTTCACGTGCAAAACCGGGCATGGAAGAAGAACTTGGCAAACGCCTTTTGGCCCTTGTCGAACCATCGCGCGCCGAAGAAGGCTGCATCAGTTATGACATGCACCAGTCCAAGGACGATCCTGCGGTCTGGATGGCCTATGAAAACTGGCGGTCCGAAGAGGACCTCGCTCTTCACTTCGAACAGCCGTACCTGCGCGCCTTTGCCGACAGCAAAGATGAAATCCTTGCCGAACCGCTTGATGTGCGTAAATTTTCGCTGAAATCATAATTCTTCAAGCGAGCCGGGCTTGTATCTTGGGCCTAGGTCTTGGCCGCCCTATCGCAGTTGCTTACACTTCTGCGCTTGCGGCGGCCAGCCGCACTTGCGCCTGATAGACGACACCATCAATCGCGAGCTGAAAGTCCTGATCTGTGCTTTGTTCCTGCGCATTCTTGTCAGACAGGGTCTTCTGATTGACCGTCCCGGTGCTTTTTACAGCCTGCGCATCCATTTGCACAAATTTCTCGATGATCTGGATAATTCCGGATTGAGCCGATTCCATCAGGGTGACAGCATCCGCAACAGGGCTGATCTGATCGGCCTTTGGCGGTGTCGTCAGCTTTGCCATAGACGCATCGACCTTGCCCGCAGCAGACAAAAAAGTCTGATACTTAGGCTCGAGCAGCGTGAGATAACTGGTGTCGCGTGACGTCACCGATTTGTATTGCGACCAAGCTTGGCTGCTCAATTGCACGAAAAGACCATCCGCCATGACTTTCTCCTCTTAAATCTGTTTGCCGTGTTCAGATAAAACCTTAGAAAAACGATGATCCGATTGATGCCAGACTGGCGGAAGAAAAACTCTTTCTCCAAGCCTCTCGGGAAATCGGATGTATAAAATCGTCAAACGCCAACGGAACCAGACGCGTTTCACTCAGGGCGAATGCATTCCCCGCCCATGCAACCTGATTTGCCGTAGCATCAAGCAACCAAGCAGCCCCAACACCCGCAGCCCCGCCTGCAGCAGCCGCACCGGGCATCTGCCAGTGCGCAAACAGTTGCGCACGGACGGCTTGCGCAAACGCCCCGTCATCAATTTCAAGGGTGATTTCGCCGTCGTACTGCATGGAACGATAGGTCCAGTTGCTGGTACCGACCATCACGTACTGATCATCGATGATTGCAACTTTCGAATGCGGATATGTCCATTTCGTCGGGTCGTTATGTCGATATGTCTTGGGCGCGAACATCACATCATTGTTCGCCGCAATATCCCAGATATAACGAAGACCAATCTGCCTTGGCACACCAGCCGCGGTGTTAAATGTCACGCGATAGGCCGTCGCAGGGTTAAGGGTCGCCATGTTTGCCGGGTTATAGCCCGCCTTGTCGACATGCGCGCCGACAACATTGGCGGCGACATAATTGGTTAACGGGCCGACGCGTCCGCGCCAGCTGTCTGCCGCATCAAACGCGTTCAAATCGGCCAGCGCCAACTCCACATAGGTGTAATACATCAGATAGGAAAACGCCTCGAAACCGTCCATCGTCGTGTTTGCCGGATGGTTGACAACCGGAATGACGGTTCCCCCGCCCTGCTTAAAGGTCGCAAGGTCTTCGACAATGGATGGATCGGTTAAGGCATAATTCTCAAGATAAACATAGTTCGCAGCCGCAGCGATCCTTGCTTGCAATCCTGCGCGAATATCACGCTCCGCCGGGTTGGCTTCCGAGTTGGTCGTCATCATCGTAATCGTCAGATTGGCAGGGTCAGCACCGGCTACACCGATTGTTGCCGCAGGTGCCAGCAACGCTTGTTGTTTGTTCCAGCGCCGCACCCATTCACCTTCAATATCATCGACAATCAGACCGGTGACACGAACAGCCGCATCGTGCCACCAGTTTTCCGGATCATGCACATCTGACGACAGATATTTGTGCGCCATGTTCATGCCCCCGACATAGGCTTCCTTCAAAGCACCATTCGACAGAACAACAATTTTTTGATGCGTACTCATGCCAAAAGTCCGCCGCCCATATGATTCCATATAGATCTGAATGGGCCGATAGGCGCCAGCACCCGCGTTGCGATTGTTGACCTGCTGGACCCATGCCCTTGTCTTCCAGCCAGATTTCATCTCAGGCACAACGTTATTGAGAACCTGCGCCCCGGCCCAGGCAATGATTTCTACCCGAATGCCCAAACGTGCAATGGCCTCAAGCTTGTCGATCAAAAGTGCGCCAGCACCCCCGCCATAACCGGGCAGAAAAGCATCAGGTGCAATCTGCCAAAATGCCAATCGCACGAACCGATTGCCGCCCACACCCGCCGCAATCACACCATCAAGGCTTTGGTGAAGCCGTGCAAAATACGCATTCCCGTCCAACAGGAATTGCGCATTACTATTGGCCCGGGTGACCTGCATGTTTCAATCCTCACACGATTTAAATCCTGATTGGTTGAATGACGCACGCAACGGGCTGGCGTGAAATTCTAATCACTGGACGGGTGCGCCAATCCGCGCTAATCGAACCTCATGATCACAACGTTCACAGTGATGGTCGGGCTGTTTTTATCGGCCTTTACATCCGCCACCCTCCTGCCCGGCACGTCCGAGGCGGCCTTGGCCGCATTGGTGGCATCGGGCGATCATGCTGTGTGGGGGTTGGTGGCGGTTGCAACAGCCGGGAATGTTCTGGGATCAACGGTGAACTGGGCACTCGGCCTTTATGTTGATCGCTTCAAAAACCGCCGATGGTTTCCGGTCTCCCCCGATGCGCTGGATCGGGCGTCACACTGGTTTGGCAAATACGGGCTTTGGTCATTGCTTTTGGCATGGTTGCCGGTCATTGGCGATCCGCTGACCCTGCTTGCCGGTGTCATGCGTGTGCGCTTTGTACCGTTTCTGATCCTTGTCACCATTGGCAAGGCCGCACGCTATACTCTGATTGCGGGGGGCGCGACATGGATCGCGTCGATCATTTCAAACTGATCAAAAATATAAAAATAATCGAAAATAAAATTAAGTACCTTTGCTTTCATCGTAAATAATTTCATGCCAGTGACATTGGTTGCTCGAATATAAAAATATAATTCGTTCGCTATTATTTTCAAATAATGTTTCCCTTATATTTCATATCGCGATGGAAAATACTTTATCATCGTCTGAAGTAAGGAATTTTTATTATGCCAGTTACAATCCCCGCATGGGTCAAACCCGGAATATGGGGCGGCATTATCGGTGCGGCCCTCATCACGATTGTCGGCTTTAGCACCGATACAGTCGTATCGGGCAGTACAGCACAAGAGATGGCAGACGACAGCGGCAAACAATCGGCAATCGCAGCCATGGCCCCGATTTGCGTTGCCCAGTTCAAAATGCTGACACCTAACAATCAAACCGAACAGCTTGCCGCCTTAAAAGAGGAAAGCTCATATAAGCGGGATGATTTCGTCATCGCCAAAGGCTGGGCCACCATGCCCGGCAGCGATGCACCAACAGATGAAATTGCCGCCTCATGCGCAAGCCTGTTGATGGAACTGAGTTAGAACCAGTCTACGACCGACCTACCAACGAACCCGAATGGGTTCAGACCACTGACGGCCAAAAACTAGCGCAACCGAACCCATCGTTCCGTTGCGCTTTTTTTTTGACCTGGGATCTGAATGTCCGAATGAAAACAGCAAAAGAGCAATTTCGTTCAATAAACCCGGCACCCGATGCGCCATTCTGACGGCAAAGAATACCACCACGCCGATCAGAGGAAACGCCCCATGTTTGCCGCCACCAGTACAATCCCCATAAGCCTGTATCTGTCGATGGCGGCCTTCGCCCTTGCCGCCTCCATCACCCCCGGCCCGGTCAATATCATTGTTCTAAGCTCCGGGGTGCAGTTTGGTTTCCGTGCGTCACTGCGTCTTGTGTTTGGTGCCACGGCGGGGTTTTGCCTGTTGCTGCTTCTGATCGGGCTGGGCCTGCATGAATTGCTGACCACCTTTCCGCAAATGACCACGATCATTCAATGGGCCGGGGTGGCGTTTTTGCTGTTCATGGCGTGGAAGCTGTTTGTCAGCAGCGGCGAACTTGGTAAACGCGACGCCGGGTCCGGCCCCTCGGCCATCACCGGGGCGCTGATGCAATGGGTCAATCCCAAGGCATGGTTGGCCTCGATTGCCGGGATGGGCGCTTATGCGGCGTCCGGTGCGCCGACCCTGATCTGGGAATTTACTGCGATTTACTTTGTGGTGTGCTTCGCGTCAGTCGCCTGCTGGGCCTATGCCGGGGCGTTTCTAGGCCGTTTTCTGGGCAATCCATCGCGCATTCGCCTATTTAACCGGGTGATGGCCGGATTGCTGGCGGCCAGTGCAGTGTATTTGATTTTGGGGTAAGCCGTACGGCTGGCAGCACGGGTTATGCCTGAAAAAGATTCCCGCCTTCGCGGGAATGACGGGAACTTGAAACGTACCTCAAATTTGTCATGCCCGCGAAGGCGGGCATCCATGTACTTTATGTCGGGAAAATCAGGCGGCCATTTCCTGCGCCCGCGCATATTGGCGCGGGGTCGCCGCCATCAGGCGTTTAAACATCCGTTGAAAATGGGCCTGATCGGCAAAGCCGGTTTCAAGGGCGACATCGGCGATCTTTTGCCCACGCCGTAACGCATGGCGGGCCCGTTGAACGCGGCAATTGATCAAATAGGCATAGGGCGTCATGCCAAATGTCTTTTTGAACACCCGCACCAAATAAGACCGTGAATAGCCAACCGCCCCACAAATATCATCCAGACTGACATTTTCATGGCATCGGCTGCGGATATAATCACAAACCTCGGCCATCTTGCGTCCGGTCTGCAGGCTGACCTGACGGTCCAGAACACCCGTACCGTCAAGCTGCACATGCAAATCACCAAAGAACGACACCAGTGCCGTTTCCTTGCCCAGCACATCTGTATCGGCGTCACTTAACGTATCGGCAAGCCCCAGCAACCCGGCATAAAGACGCGGATCATGGCTGAGCGTATCGGAAAACATCGCGAACTTTCCCGCCGCATCGGCATCAATTTCAATCTGCAGATCCAAAAGCCAGTCCGGGTCGACAAACAGCATGTCATAACACCAGTCCGCCCCCTTGACCGGGTTGCAACCATGCACATCTTCGGGGTTCAGGATCACCACCGATCCGGCCTGCGTTTCATGGATTTTGCCCCGGTTCCAATAGGTGCTGTAGCCACCCTTTACCGTGCCAATCGAAAAGGTATCGTGGCTGTGACGTTCATAACAGACCGCATGCCCGTCCGCGACACGGCGCAGCTCAACGAACGGCAAAGCGTTGTCACGCCAGAAGTGCTGATTGCGGGTATTGGGCGGTGCCATGCAGGGCTGCCTTCTTGTGATCAGGGTCAAGTTTTATAAATTCAAACATAGGTCAATTTCCCCGGTGGCGCCACCGTGCAGGGATGCTTATAGTGCCTCAAATGTTCGATGATCGTTCCGACGAAAACACACCCCGTTTCAATCCGCCCAACGCGCCGGTCATGGTCGTTGGATTGCGCCATGCTGTGTTTTTATCGCCCGATGGCGAGATTGAAGAACTCCCCCACGGCGCGGCGGCCAAACGGGCGCGGTCAACCCGCCCGATTTTGGTGCATACGCCTGCCTGCGCGCGGCGTTTGAAAACCGATCCGTTTCCGGCCCATGACCTGCTTGAACTGTTTGCCTTTGTCCGCCCGGCGCAATTTTGCGTGCCGACGCCGCGTGGCATTGCGCTGGCCACCGGGCAAAAACCCTGTGACGATCTGATCGGACAGGCCGAAGCCCTGGCCGAGGCGATGAAAAGACTTTTGCAGGAACTGGCCACCCTTCACCGCAACAAACGCGCCCCCGCCCTTGCCATCGCATGGCCGATGGCGCGCGGACATTGGCCGTGGGGTGTGTCGGTGCTGGCCGCCTTGGGGGCAGATGGCGACGGGCCGCATCGTTATGCGGTCTATGAAGGATTGAAAGTCTGGAAGAAACTTGGCGAATGGGCCGAACATGCCCCACCCCCGCCGCCGGCCAACAATCCGGTCGATCCAAAAGATGCCCGTAAACGCCTTAAGGAACTTCTGGGCGACGGGGCCGAAGAACGCCCGCAACAGGCCGATTATGCGTCATCGGTTTGTTCGGCCTTTGGCCCGCGCCTTCATGATGGCGCGCCCAATATTGTTCTGGCCGAGGCCGGAACGGGGACGGGCAAAACGTTGGGGTACGTTGCGCCGGCATCGCTCTGGGCACAGAAAAACGACGGTGCAGTGTGGATTTCGACCTATACCCGAAACTTGCAGCGCCAGATTGATCAGGAACTCGACCGCCTTTATACCGATCCCAAGGACAAACGGCTTAAGGCCGTGGTCCGCAAAGGCCGGGAAAACTATTTCTGCCTTTTGAATTTCGAAGAAGCCCAACGCCCGCTTAATCAGCAACCTCATCAGGCAACGCCACTTGGCCTGATTGCGCGCTGGGCGCTCCATACCCGTGATGGCGACATGGTCGGCGGGGATTTCCCGGCATGGCTGACCGAATTGATCGGTAACCGCTTTACCGGCGCGCTTGCCGATCAGCGCGGCGAATGTATTTATGCCGCCTGCCCGCATTATTCGCGCTGCTTTATCGAAAAAACCGTGCGCCGTGCGCGGTCCGCTGAAATCGTTGTCGCCAACCATGCGCTGGTGATGGTGCAGGCAGCCCTCGGCGGGCTGGATGATGCCTCAATGCCATCGCGCTATGTCTTTGACGAAGGCCATCATTTATTTGATGCCGCTGACAAGGCCTTTTCCGCCCATCTGACCGGACAGGAAGGTCAGGAATTGCGCCGCTGGTTGCTCGGCGCGGAGCAAAAAGGATCATCGCGTGCACGCGGTTTAAAACAACGGCTTGAAACCCTGATTGTTGATCGCGATGAGCTGCGCGATGCGGTCAATGCCGTAATTGTCGCCGCCCAATGCCTGCCTGAACAGGGCTGGCTATCGCGCATTCATGATGGATCGGAACATGCCAAAGGCCCGGCCGAGGCCTTTTTGGCCCATGTCCGCGCACAGGTTCTGGCCCGTGCTGCGGATGGGGATCGGGGTTATTCGATTGAAACCGATTGCAAACCGGCCATTGACGGAGTTCTCGCCAGTGCCGCCGATCTGGACCGTGCACTTGCCGCCATGGAAAAACCGGCAAAATTGCTGATTAAAACCATCGCACATATGTTGGACGAAAAGGCCGATGAACTTGAATCGGCCGAACGTCAGCGCCTTGACGCCGCGATCCGGTCGCTCGAACGGCGCGCCATCATGCAGGTTGCTGCATGGCGCGAAATGCTGGCGTCCTTGGTTGAAAATACTCCGGCGGCGTTTGTCGAATGGTTTGCCATTGAACGCCAGTTTGGCCGCGATTTTGATGTTGGCATGCACCGCCATTACCTTGACCCAACCTTGCCGCTGACATCCGCCCTTGCCCCCACCGCCCACGGCATGGTGGTGACATCCGCCACCCTTCGCGATGGCACGGGCGATGATGATTTCGACTGGCACGTCGCCGAGGACCGCACCGGCGCATCACACATGCCGCTGCCCGCCATCCGGGCGGCAATGAAAAGCCCGTATAACTACCGCGAACAAACCCGTGTTTTCATCGTCAATGATCTGGGGCGCGATAACCCCGACCATATTGCCGCGGCGTATCGCGAACTGTTTTTGGCATCGGGCGGCGGTGCACTTGGGCTGTTTACCGCCATTACGCGCCTGCGCGCCATTTACGAACGCCTGACCGGGCCGATGGATGATGCCGGATTGCAATTACTCGCCCAGCATATTGACGGCATGGATGTCTCCACCCTGATTGATATTTTCCGCGTCGAACGCGATGCCTGCTTGCTCGGTACCGATGCGGTGCGCGACGGCGTCGATGTGCCGGGTGACAGCCTGCGCCTGATTGTCTTTGACCGCGTGCCATGGCCGCGCCCCGACATCCTGCACCGTGCCCGCAAAGCCGCGTTCCATGGCGCACGCTACGACGACATGCTCACCCGCCTACGGATGAAGCAGGCGTTTGGCCGCCTTGTGCGGCGTGCCGAGGATCGCGGGGTGTTTGTTCTACTGGATAACCGGATGCCATCACGGCTTTTGGGGGCATTTCCGGAGGATGTTGAGGTACAGCGGGTTGGATTGCGCGAGGCGATTGAGCAGACGCGGGCGTTTCTGACCAAAACACCCTCAGATAAAAACCCGTCTTAATCGCCCGACATTTCGCTAAATCCAACACGCCACCCGGCCCAAAAATCACGGTTTCTTTTGCCGGATCTTTTTGACCAACATCTCGACAAAGGCTGTCACCTTTGGCGGTCGAAACCGCATCGCCGGATAGACAACGTAGATGCCCCCCGAAGGCAACCGCCAATCGGGTAGAACATGCACAAGCTCACCAGACGCAAGTTCTTTCTCGACCAGAAAATCGGGTAAAACAGATACCCCACCCCCTTCACGCGCGACACACAGTGCCGCAGGGGTGGTATTCACACTTAATTTTGCCTTTACCTGCACAGATCGCGTGCCATTTTTATCGTGCGAAAAGTCCCATGCCAGCGGGTTTTTCAGGGCGGTATTGGCGATGTAGGGCAGGCTTTCAATATCTTCTGGCTGTGCGACATTGGGCAGTTCTGCCATGTCTGGTGCTGCGACCAAAAACTGTTCAAACACGCCAACCCGCCGGGCAAGCAAACTCGAACTGTCAAGCCAGCCAACACGAATGGCCAGATCAATCTGATTGAGAACAGGGTCAATGCGACTATCGGTCAAAACAAGGTCAATCTGGCATGATGGGTACTTGGCACAAAATGCCGCCGTCAAGGGCGCAATGACCGAGTGCCCGTAATCGTTCGGGGCCGTAATCCGCAACATACCGCGCGGTTCGGTATTGTTTTGCGCCAACTCACCATAAGCATCATCGACTTCACGCAAAATGCGCTGGCACCTTTCATGAAGCGATACCCCCGCCTCGGTCGGTTCGACCCGTCTTGTTGTGCGGACCAACAAACTTGCCCCGATTTCTTCTTCAAGCCGGGCCACCTGTTGGCTGACAACGGTTTTGGACACACCTAGACGATCTGACGCACGGGTGAATGAACCCGTATCGACAACGGCAGAGAAATACACCAGCCGATTAAGATTGAACTGCTTTCCCGCCTTTGTCACCAGACACCTTTGTAAACTAAAACCATACAGTCTGTTTTATTAACCCATATTTTATCCCAATACAAAAGGGGATATTGTTCGCGAAACAGGAGTTTCACGATGCAGTTATCCTATCTTTATGATCCGCTATGTGGCTGGTGCTATGGTGCGCTGCCTGCAATGACCCGCCTTAGCAAACTTCCCGACGTCTCTGTCACACTTTTGCCGACCGGTCTTTTTGCCGGACATGGTGCGCGCGTAATGGATGAAAACTTTGCATCCTATGCGTGGAAAAACGATCAACGTATTGCCAAACTGACCGGGCAGGTTTTCAGCACCGCATATCAAAATAACGTTCTGAAAACGCCGGGCGGATCGTTTGATTCAGGTCCTGCCGGACTTGCACTCACTGCGGTCCAAATGACCGCACCAAAACACACACTTACCGTACTCAAAGCATTCCAGAACGCGCGGTATGTCGATGGGCTGGACAATACAAACAACGACATATTGATCAAAATTTTACGTGATTTTGATCTTGCCTCCGCAGCAGACCTGTTTGCGCATCCGACCAACGAACTACACGCGACCTATCAGGACACGACCCAAGAAGCGCAACGTCTAATGCAACGTTTCGGACTAAACGGTGTGCCTTCGCTGCTGATCGAAACCGCAAGCGGACCAAAGCAGGTTGCCAGCAATTTATTGTATGGCGATGTCGATCACCTGTCCCAGGAACTCAAGGCGCTTTGCGCCTAACGCCCTTCTCCTTCAAATGCGCCCTATCAACGCGCGACACCACAAGGACATCATCCATGCCAACCAGAAGAGAACTCCTCAAATCGACTTTAGCCGCCGCAACTTTTGCCGCCGTTGCACAGGTTCCGTTTGGGCGCGCAATCGCCGCAACCGGCAACGGCCTAAGCTGGCAACATTTTCCAGCCGGACCAAACGGCTTTTATCGCGCCCCGGTTCTGCTGACGGGTGCGACCGAAGCAGTGTTGATTGATGGCGGATTTTCCTATCCTGACGGGCTCGCCATTGTCGATGCCATCCGCAAAAGCGGCAAAAAACTAACCACCATCTATATCAGTCAGTCCGACCCCGATTACTACTTCAGCTTAAAGCCGATCCACGAAGCCTTCCCGGATGCCAAAGTTATTGCCGCATCCGAAACGGTTGTGGCCATCAAAGGCAATGTTGCGAAAAAGCTCTCCGTTTGGGGGCCGAAACTTGGCGAAAATGGGCCTCAAACCATGGATGACATTGTAATGCCTGAGGTGTTTGATGGTGACACCCTTACGGTTGACGGTGAAACAATCGAAATTGTGTCTGTCAAAGGCATGGAAAACCGCCGTTACCTTTGGGTGCCATCGCTTGAGGCTGTATTTGGCGGTGTTTTGATTTTCTCGGGCGTTCACGTATGGACAGCCGACACGCCAACCACAGAAATCCGTCAAAAATGGATTGAAATCCTTGATCAACTTGCACGCCGCAATCCGAAAATTGTTGTCGCGGGCCATATGACCGCCGATAGCACAACCGACACCACTGGTATTGCGCACACCAAGAACTACCTGATCGCTTTCGACGAAGAACTGACTAAGGCATCAAATGCAGAAGAGCTCAAAGCGGCCATGGAAACACGCTTCCCCAACCTTGGGATGGGCGTTGCACTCGATATCGGATCAAAAGTAGCAACCGGCGAGATGACATGGGGATAAGACTCTAAGTCAGAACCTAATGCAGCAAGGGAGACCATCACGGTCTCCCTTGTGTCATATCAGATATATGGTGTACGGCGCGAAACTGGAAATGCGTCATCCAACGTCACGTCAAACTTTGGAAACCTTACCCATCGCAAACGACACCATCAGGTAACTGAACCCCGATGACAGAAGGTTAATCCCCAAAAGCAACCCAATCGCCCAGGTGGCTGAGCTTGGCAGTTCGGCGAAAATCAGCACACCGACCAGCACGGCAACCCCGCCGGAAAACAGCATCCATTTCCAACCGGGAAACTGGCTGAGCCAAAACGCCATCAGCGCTTCGACAAGGCCCTGAAGGATAAACACAATCGCAAGCAACACCGTCAGCGTCACAATCCCGCCCAACGGGAAGAAGGCCAGCCACACACCGATCAATCCAAAAATAATGCCCTGCACCACATCCACCCCGCGCCGGGTGGGCGTATCGGCATTCCATGCGCCGTAAAAATGGCCCATCGCCCCAATCAGGAACAGCCAGCCAATCACGGTTTTAAAGGCAATCGTCGTGGCAAAGGGAAAGGCCACCGCAAGAACCCCAAGCACCAGCAGGATCACACCAACATTACGCAACCGCTTGCGTCCTTTTTCCAGCAAGCCCTTCATTTCCGGCGTGCCGTCATTTACCACCTGCGTCATGGCCCTGTCCTTTTGGTTGAATTTTACCAACATTTTCTGTGGGTATCAGACACCATAAACGCTGATACCACAATATGGTTCCACCATGACCATTACGTGGGAGTTACCGGCGGCATGATGGGGGCGTTACTGTCGCTCCCCGACCAGATCCGCATGAATGTTGCGCACAAGCGCCAATCGCAAGGCATTTACGATTGCAATCACATCAATGCCTTCCTGAAGCACCGCCCCCATCACCGGGCTAATGTAGCCCATGGCGGCAAACCCCATGGCGACGATTGATAACACCATGCCACCAACCACACTTTGCAGTAAAATGCGGCGCATGGCGGTGCTGATGTGGAAAAGCTCATCCACGGTTTGAAGCGAGCTTTCCGGGATGACCGCCCCGGCGGCCTCTGCGGTAACCGCGCTATGCTTGCCAAAGGCAATGCCGACCGTTGCCACCGCCAGTGCCGGGGCATCATTGATCCCATCCCCCATAAAAAGGGTCGGTGCGGCAGCGGTTTCGCGGCGCACGATTTCGACCTTTTGTTCGGGCGTTTGCGATGCAAGGCTTTCATCAATGCCCAGCAGTTTGGAAAGATGACTGACCTCGCTTTCGCGATCCCCTGATAGCAGCATGATCTTTTTAAAATGGTGCACCGGCCCCAGATGCCCGACGAAATCACGGCCTTCAACACGCGGACTATCGCGAAACTGCAATGTCGCGCCATAGGCCCCATCAATCATGATCGCACATTCAAGCCCGCTGGCACTGGGCGGCAGGATATCGGCCAGTGCCGGATCGCTTTTGATCAGTTTTTTTCGGTGGGTTACGGCAATATCACGACCATCGACCACCCCGCTCAAACCCTGCCCGGGTTTTTCCGACACCATTCCGACATCGCCAAGTGCCAGATTGCGCGCCTTGGCTGCGGCCAAAACCGCCACCGCCAAGGGATGCTTTGAATATCGTTCAAGGCTGGCGGCCAGTCGCAACACGTCATTTTCCGAATGGCCACTGGCGGGCAAAACCGCCACCAGTTCAGGACGGCCATAGGTCAATGTGCCGGTTTTATCAAAAATCGCTGTTGTGCAGGTTGGCAAACGTTCAAGCACCGTCGGATCACGGATGACAATCCCGCGCCGGGCCGCCATCGAAATCGCACTCATGATCGTGATCGGAATGGCAATCAGAAGCGGACAGGGTGTTGCCACCACCAACACGGCCAGAAACCGCACAGAATCACCGCTCAGATACCAGGCCAAAGCCGCCACCAGCAGTGCGAAGGGCGCAAACCATATCCCGATCTGATCGCCGATCCGGCGTATTTTCGGGCGTTTTTGTTCCGCCTCGGCCATGACCTGCATGATTTGGGCGTAGCGGGAATCCTGTGCCCGGCGTTCGGCGCGAATAATCAGGACCGCATCCCCATTAATCGCACCGGAAAGAACGGATGCACCCGGCGCCTTGGCCACGACATAGGGCTCACCGGTTAAATAGCTTTCATCCATGCTGCCATGACCATCGACCACAACCCCGTCAACCGGGGCCGTGTCATGCGGGAAAATCGCAATCAAATCATCAATCGCAATGTCATCAAGCCCGATATCAGTGATGTTTTCCCCGTCCTTGCGATGAGCCACCACCGGCATACGATCAGCCAGCGCATTAAGGGCGGAGGATGCCTTACGCATGGCAAATGCCTCAAGCACCTGCCCGCCGCTCAGCATCAGGATAATCAGCGATGCGGTCAGATATTCGCCAAGGGCAACGCCGGTGGCAAAGGCCAGGACAGCCAAAAAATCTGCCCCGAAATCACGTTGAAGCACCTTGCTGATAATTTCGACAACCAGTACCCCACCACCAAAAATCACAACAACAAACAACGGCACATCAATCAGATCAAACCCCATCACGGGCCGCAGCGAAAATGCCATCAGAACAAAATGCAGCACCATGCCAACAACAGTCAGAACCAGCACAGCAATATTCAGACCTGCCGCAGACCATCTCGATTGACACTCTGGGGTTTTAGCACCGGGCATATCGCATTCTCCGCTGATGACACCACAGAAAGCCTAGGGTCAAACACCTGTTTTCGCGAGATAAATCTAACCTGAACGGCATCAAATGCCGACATTTCTGGCACCATTGGCACCCCTGAAATCATCGCGCAAAGATCAAGACCTTATGCAGCATGCGGTTACATCACTTTTAAGAAGAATTTTAAAAAAGCACCCGGGTTGGCTTGGATGTCAGCCCTTCAAAGATTGATCAGACATCCGTATTTTACCGATGTCCCCAGCCCCTACGTCATACGCACCTCGACCTATGCACAAGAACCCGCCGCGCGGATAAGCCATTCGGCAACCTCACGCACGGCCGGGCGCTGTTCATAAGACGGTTGCACCAAATAGGTCGCAAGCGGGCTTTGAACCGGGGCAAACGGCAAGGCAACAAGATCATGTTTGGCAATGGCGGCACGCGCAAACGGCAACCGCGTCAGCGCCACGCCCAACCCGGCTTCTGCGGCCGCCAGAACAACACTGTAATCTTCAAATCGGCGGTCTGATGGTTTTTGCCGGAATTTAACCCCATGCGCGTCAAGCCAGTGCCGCCATCCGGTCGCGTCACTGTCATGCAAAAGCGGCAAGCCTGCGACACCCGCCGCATCAAGTTCGCCGGGATCGCGCCCATCGAGCATCGACGGTGCGATCAACGGGATCAACTGATCAGAAAACAACACGGTTGATCGCGTGCCCTGCCACTGCCCCTTGCCACACCGGATGGCAAGATCGGTTTGACCGCCGGTAAAATCCGCCAGCCGTTCGGAAATTTCAAGTTCCAGCCGCACATCAAGATCGCGTTCGATTTGCGGCACCAGTGCCAGCAACCAGATCCGGGCATAGGACGGCAGCAAACTGACCTTGATGACATCAGGCCCGCGCCGCTGGCGCCATGGCTGCGCGCCTTGTGACAAGAGATCAATCGCACATTGCGTATCACGCAAAAACCGCTGCCCATCCGGGGTCGGTCGCACCCCGCGCCCATAGCGTTCAAACAGATCGTAGCCTAGCCATTGTTCGACTTGCGACACATGCCGGCTGATCACGCTGTGCGTGACATTCATTTCATTTGCTGCTGCCGAAAAGGATCCGCTGCGTGCCGCAGCAAGAACTGCCGGCAACAGGGCGAGTGGAGGAAGTGTCAGGTCATTACTGTGCGCCATATGCACATCTGACCCCTTAGTCGTGCTCTATGTCAACAGCATTCATCGCGCTATCACGGTCTTAAACGACGACACAGCATAGCATTTGAAAGGATATGCGATGTTTTCCCGATCCACACTTGGCCTCACCGCCGCACTGGTTACGGTCCTGTCATGGGCCGCCTCCTTTCCCCTGATCGGGGTGGCACTTGGTCATTTTGATCCACTGCCACTCGCGGCTACGCGCTTTGCCATTGCCGCCTGCCCGGCCGTCATCTGGCTTTTGATCATACGCCCGCCGCTTCCGCGCGTGCGTGACTTGGCCCGCCTGGCACTTGGCGGTGCAATTGGCATCAGCATCTATAACTGGCTTCTCAATACCGGACAGCAAACTGTATCGCCGGGGGCCGCCAGCTTTATCATCAATACACTGCCGATCTGGACCGCCCTTCTGGCAACCCTGTTCTTGCGGGAACGGTTTGGGTATCGCGCATGGATTGCCACGGCCATCAGCTTTTCGGGCGTCTTTTTGATCGCACAGGGTCAGCCGGGCGAAATGCGCTTTGGCAATGGCAGTTCGCTGATCCTGTTGGCATCGATCCTCTCGGCAAGTTACTTTGTTCTCGTACGCGGTCTTATCGCGCGTTACGGGGCGGGCACCTGCACCTGCTGGACCCTGATCACTGGTGCCTTCTGGTTATCGCCGTGGTTGCCAGATGGACTGGCACAGCTTGGCACCGCTCCCATGCCGGTGATCTCTGCGATGGTATTTCTTGGTTTGGTTTCGGCCTCCCTTGGGTACGCGACATGGAGTTTCGCCATCGGGCATTTTGGTCCGGCACTTGCGGCCAACTTTCTCTATCTCGTGCCGCCACTTGCCATTGCGCTTGCATGGAGTCTGAGTGCGATTACCCCCGATATTCTGACCATCATCGGCGGTGGTGTTGCGATTGGCGGGGTGGTTATCTTCCGTTTCTGGACCGGCCAATCGCCCCGCAAGGCAACCGCGTGATGACAAAACGCCGGGCATTACCCGGCGTTTTCAAATCATTATAAAGAAATACTGATAACTGGTTCACACGACGAGGCTTTGACAGGGTGTCTTTCAGGGTTTATTGAAAGTTCGTATCTTTCCAATATGGATCGAAGCTCGTGTCTGTAACCCGCAAAAACATATCGGCTGCTCGACGCACGCTCTCCCTTTTCGTAGGGTGGCTGTTGCTGGTGAACGCCATGATGTTCGGGTTCATGCACGCACCTGTCGCACTTGCTGCGGTTCCCACCGGCACGGAAAGTGCCCAGACCTATGTTCCGCTGATCATCTGTACGGCAAACGGAATCAAGACAATCTCGGTTCCGGCAGACGTTGCCGAAGACGGCAGCACATCCCCACACAGCTCCAACAGCTATGAGGGGTTCCAATGTGCCAGTTGCGGTCTTGGTAATCATGCGGTTGGCTTGCCGGTTCATCCCGAACTGCCGCTGGTTCACCGCGTAAAACTGTCCAATAAGGTTACCGCCCTTCACATTACCGCACGGCTGCATGACTTCTGCCCGCTCGCAGCATCGCCGCGCGCACCCCCAAAAGCCATTTAATCCTGTTTCTGATCATCGGCGGCATCGCTTAACGCCACCAGTGCATCTGCAAGGCCGGTTTTCGATCAGAAACAGGCATATCTGCCCGTCGATACGGGTACGATCCCGGACGTCATGCCGGGTCCATAGACTGGTGTCGGTACGCGACCCCGCAATCGCCGCGTATCTCCATTTTGCCAATGGGGGGAAAACCCATGAACAAAGCAGACGCCTTCATTTTTCTGGAAAAACTTGCCGAACCTTCTGCACTTACCCTGCCCGCCGATGCCTGCATTGGCCATCACGCCGAAGACGGGACGTTCATTCACGTCATGGTCAGTGGCCTTGCCATGCGCTGCCAATATACCGAGGACGGCGAGCGACAGGTGTGTCGCGTCTATCGACCGGGCGAACTGATCGGGCTTGAAATGCTATCCGTGACCGATCCGTCGCTTGTGATCGAGACCATTGCGCCGTCCGTGATCAAACGCATTTCGATCACGCGGCTGCGCATGGCCCAGAAAAATGATCCACGCACGCAGGCCGCGATCATGTCACTTCTGGCAAGTGAGGTGATGGACGGTCAGCAGCTTAAAATAAGCTTTGGCACCGGATCGGCCATGCGCCGGATTTGCCGGTTCCTGTTATGGGCGGCCAACAAGGATGAAGTCACCCTGCCCAACCGCGAAAAGCTGGGCAGCATCATCGCCACCACGACCGAAACCGCCAGCCGGATGATTGCCGACTTGAAACGTCAGGGGGCCATCGCCAAAAGCCCGGTTCTGGCATCGATGGTCAATATCAATCGGGAGAAACTCACGGCACGCGCAGGTGAAATTCACGAACAATCCGCCGCGTAAAACCAAAAAAACAGGCCCGTCATGCACTATGACGGGCCTGTTTTAAATCTTGGTATCTGATGCAATTAAGTAGAACTCAGTGCGGCTTGCCCAAAACATTCACCGGTAATTTGGTCGCGCCGCTGACATTGGCCTTAAGCAATATTTCCATCTCACCCGACGGTACCGGCTTGCTGAAGTAGAACCCTTGCACCTCGTCAACACCCTCGGATGCGATGTGATCAAGCTGGGTTTCGGTTTCGATCCCTTCAACATTGACCGCCATGCCAAACGACCGGGCAAGGAACACCACCGCACGGACAATCGCCGCATTGCCGTCCGAACTGTCGATATCAATGATGAACGACCGGTCGATCTTGATCTTGTCGACCGGGAACCGTTTAAGATACGCCAGCGACGAATAGCCGGTACCAAAATCATCAATCGCGATGCGAATACCCTGATTGCGTAAAATGCCAAGCGTAATCGCGGCTTCGCGCGGGTTATCCATCACCGCACCTTCGGTAACCTCGAACTGCAACTGATGGGGATCAAGGCCCGAACGCGCCAAAACATCGCCGACACTTTCAATCAGGTCTTCGTGACGGGCCAGTTCAAGCGGGGATAGATTGACCGATATGGTCAATTCGCCATAACCGTCATCGCGCCATGCCCGGGTTTGCGCACAGGCCCGGTTCAAAACCCATTTGCCGATATCGGCAATAATGCCCATGCGTTCGGCAACCGGAATAAACTCGACCGGGCTGACCAGACCGCGTGACGGGCTAAACCAGCGCACCAATGCTTCCATCCCGATGATCCGATGCCCGCCCATATCAATGATCGGCTGATAAAACAGTTCAAGCTCGTCATTTTCAATTGCATGACCAAGGTCACGTTCGATGGCCTTGCGTTCCTGTACCTCAACCTGAAGCCGCGGTTCAAAGAAATGATACCGGTTACGGCCTTCGGCCTTGGAACAATAAAGGGCAAGGTCGGCATTGCGCAGCAGATCTTTTTCATCGCGACCATCTTGCGGATACATGCAAATCCCGACCGAGGTCGATGCCTGTACTTCATTGCCCTCAAGCATGAACCGTTCCGACACGCGCTCAATCAGGCGCTGCGCGACAAAGGTCACTTCTTCGGCCGATCCCGGTTCATGGATCAGAACCGCGAATTCATCCCCGCCAAGGCGCGCCACCACATCCTCATTGCGCAGACACACCCGCATGCGTTCCCCCACCCCCTGTAAGAGTAGGTCGCCAATCGGGTGACCAAGCGTATCGTTGATGTCCTTGAAGTTATCAAGATCAAACATCATCAGAACGAAACTGCGGCGTTCGCGTTTGCTGCGTTCCACCGCTGAGGCCAGACGTTCCTGAAACAGTGTGCGGTTCGGAAGACCGGTCAATCCGTCATGATGGGCCAGGAACTGGATGCGGGCTTCGCTGCGTTTACGGTCGGTAACATCCGTGATCGATCCTTCAATCACGGTGGGCCGCCCCCGCTCATCGCGCACCAGCCGGGCATTTTCCTCGACCCAGATGATCCGGCCATCCGCACGGCGCAATTCGGTTTCATAGCCCTGCACAATACCGTCACGCAACAACCGCCCGGTCAGACGCAGGCGGCTCACCGGGTTCAGGTAATGCTGCTGAAGTTCGTTTTCCTGGGTCAACAGTTCATCGACTGTTTCATAGCCCAGGATGGAAACAAACGCCGGGTTGGCCGATAAAACCGGGCCAAGCGGCATACTTTGATAAAGACCCTCGGCGGAGTTTTCGAAAATACCGCGGAATTTTTCTTCGGCGTGGCGTAAGGCCCGTTCGACCGACAGTTTTTCAGTTACATCCTGCCCGATGCAAATCACCCCTGCGATATCGCCGTCCTCGCCGAAATGCGCACGCGCATTCCACTGCAACAGGCGTTCTTCGCCGTCGCGCCGCTTGAACGAGAAAACCTCGTCCTTGATGATTTCGCCCGATAACAACCGGCGCACCGCCATGCGCACGCGCGCACGGTCTTCCTGCACCAGCAGGAAATCGAAAAAGTTCTGACCCGCAGCTTCCATCCAGGAATAACCAAAGGTCCATTCGCATTCCCGGTTGTATTCCAGAATGCGACCTTCGGAATCAAGGAACATGATCACGCTGCCTGCGGTCTGCACCAACGCCCGGTAGCGTTCCTGACGGCGGCGCAGGTCATATTCGGCCTGCCGGTTTTTGGTAATGTCAGTGATGGTCACGCTATAGCCCAGCAACCCGCCGCCTTCACCGCGAATTTCCGTGGCATTAAAACGTACCCAGATTTGACTGCCGTCTGCGCGGCGCATTTCGATATCGCGCGCATGAACGCCAATGCCCGACGCCAGATCGCGGCGCAATTGCACCCGGTCGCTGTCGTGGGCATAAAATGTTTCGGGGCGGCGCAAATAGGCCTGAACGACTTCGCGCACCGTATCAAAATTAAACAGTGCTGCGGTTTCTTCGTTTACGCTGGTAACCGTCCCGTCGGCATCAAGATCAATAATGCCGTGAACAGCATGTTCAAGCGCACGGCGATAACTTTCTTCACGCGTGCGTTCCTGCCCGAATAAAACAACGTGATCAGCCCCCAGCAACGGCATGCATTGCCATTGGAAAAACCGTTGCCCGTAATGGAGTGTGCGCGAACTATCGGTATCGAACTGCGGCCCGTCTGGCGCAACCAGTGCTCGTTGGTCTTTTGGATGGGCCAGCGATAGCGGGGTTATGAAGCCAACGTCAAGGGCAAGTCTTTCGGCCGCCTTATTCGCACAACGCAGGGCCCCGTTACGTTCAAAGATCAAAACAGGCAACGGCGAAATAAGCGATCCAATGCCTGATGAAATATCGGAATCTATTCCCAGAAAACGCACATATTCGCGGCCACTGATCTGTAGCTTCCAGCCAAACAGAACAACGTCCTTGCCATCTTTCGTCTCCGTACGGCTGTAATAGCCGTCAGACATCTGGATTTCAGTGCTGAGGTCAGGAAGGATTTTCGACAGGTCATCAACGTCATCAAGCGCATGCCAGCCGTCTTGCCCGACCGCAGGACCAGCCCCGAAAGACCAGTCCGACCATGCCGAGTTGACAAGCAGACGCCTGCCGACAGGGTCATAGACACCTGATGGCATGCTCAAATTGCTGATCAATGCCGCGAGCGTACCGGCGGAATTGATTGCGTTGATGTCTCCCATACCTGCTTTGATCGTCATTGTGGTTATTGCTGCGCGACCATAACTTCTACCCCATACCGTGCAAAGGCAAATTTTCCCAGAAAGTACAAGCGGTCACTATGTTTACGCTATTCTTTTGTAACCGCTTCATTTTTTATTTTACCGATCTTTACCCTTCTCCACCGTGTGGCGAAAGCCCCCATATGATCTGCACGTGAAGAATGAGGCGATTTCACTACGTAATCATTAAAATCGAGAAAGTTTAATCGGTTAACTGTTGCCCGAACACAATTATGAGCTTACCATTTTTCTGCCCTGAGGTTGTCACAGACATGTGCGACACCCGTCAAATGTCTTGACGGTCCCTGTCAAAAATATGGCCCGCACTGTGTTTCAGACACCCGCTTTGGAAAGGAGCAACCAACGTGATTTCGCATCATGATGCCTTGATCTACACAATGGTTATGGTTTCCGCATCGGACAATGACATTACCGATGCTGAACTTTCTGCGATGGGCCGTCGAGTCCGTTATCTTCCGATTTTCGCCGGGTTTGACAATGACGCGGTGACAAGTGTCGCGCGCGACTGCGCAACATTGATGGGCGAGGAAGACGGGCTTGATCGTGCGCTTGAGATGATCCGCGATGCCCTGCCGCGCAAACTGCGCGAAACGGCATATGTTTTTGCCTGCGAAATTGTCCTGTCGGATGGTGAAATCAGTCAGGAAGAATTGCGCATACTCGAACTGCTGCGTCACAAACTTGATATTGATCGCCTTGCCGGTGCGGCAATTGAACGGGCCATGGCCGCGCGCTATGTCCGACCCGGCGATTTTTAAGCGACCAGAAACAGCACACCGTTCTTCAGACAACGTCTAAAAGTCGGCAGACGCCTGAACCATTGAATTTGCCATCCCCCAAAAGCGCAGTCGGGAATTCCCCGCCATCGCAGCTTTATTTGGGACGATATTCGGGCTGGTAGACAATTGACTACAGCCCGCGCTGCCACAATGTGTTATGGCCTTGCCCACATTACCGACACATCCTTGCGTCATAAGACGCCAAGGTATTTGTGCGCGCATGTAATGTCGCACCTTTTTAAACGCAGTTTGTGTTTAACCACCGCCAATGAGGGACTGCTATCATGACCGCTCTTTCCGGGGAAAATATCGCGTTTATCGGACTTGGCTTAATGGGGCGCCCGATGGCGTTGAACCTTGAAAAGGCCGGCGCGGTTCTGACAGTCAACACTCGTAATCCCGAAACACTCAATGCGTTTGAGGATCTGGGCATTGCCACGGCGGGCACCCCGGCGGACGCTGCCGTGGATGCCGATATCGTCATCATCTGCGTTGCCGATACCAATGCGCTTGAAAACGTCCTTCTGGGCGAAGACGGCATTGTTGATGGCATGGAAGAAGGCACGATTGTCATCGACATGGGCACAACCGCGATTGACGCCACACGTCGTTTTGCCGAGGCCGTCGAAGACGCGGGTGGCAGCTGGATTGATGCCCCGGTATCGGGTGGCACGCATGGGGCGGAAACCGGAACCCTGTCGATCATGGTTGGTGCCGACGCCGAAGATTTCGACCGTGTGCGCCGCGTGTTCGATGTTCTGGGCGCACGGGTCACCCATGTCGGCGATGTTGGTGCGGGGCAAATAGCCAAGGCCGCCAACCAGATGATTGTCGGCATCACCATTGGCGCGGTTGCAGAAGCCTTTTCGATGGCCGACGAAGCCGGGGTCGATATTGCCAAAATGCGCAGTGCGCTGACCGGCGGCTTTGCCGATTCAGCCATCTTGCAAAAGCACGGCGAACGCATGATCGAACGCAATTTCGAACCGGGCGGCAAAGTCGTCACCCAGCGTAAAGACCTCTATCAGGCGCTTGAATTCTCCGAAGGCGAACTTGGCCTTGAACTGCCGTTCTCACGTCTAGCACTTGAGCTGTATGACGAACTGATTGGCATGGGCGATGGCGATCTTGACCATTCCGCCCTGATCAAAGTGTATGAAGAAGGCTGATCCCCAAACCGTTCAAACCGTTTCCGTCCTGACCTGCCCGCAATGCGGGCATCAGGAATGCGAAACCATGCCAACAAACGCTTGCCAGTATTTCTATGACTGCAAGGGGTGCGGCGCTGTACTGCGTCCCTTGGCAGGCGATTGTTGTGTGTTTTGCTCGTTTGGTACCGCGCCCTGCCCGCCGGTCCAGATTGATGGCAAGAATGCCGGTTGCTGTGGCGGTTAGGAACCAAAATCAGGCTTCGGCCTTATGTTTCCCAACACGGTAAAGATACAGAATATCGCTACCGGACTTCATCGGGACCTCGCCAAAGGCCTGCCAGCCGGGAATGGCAAAGGCGCGTGAAATCACAATGCCGCCAGCGCGCATTTTTTGATCCAGCACATCGCCAACATCCCCCATCACGCGCGGATCAAGAAAACACACCACAACATCGCCCGGATCACGATCCATTTTGCGAAAATCCGCCCGGATCAGTGTCAGGTTTGGCTTGGCTGCCAACATCGCCCGCATCCGACTAATGGCATAAGGCACGGGCGAAAGCTCAATACCTGTCACCGCAATGTCGGGCCGATGGCGCGCAATATCGATCGCCAGATCCCCCCATCCCGATCCAAAATCAGTGACGGTCTTTGTGTCGCTGGGGATATAGGAAATGATTTCCGCCCGTGCTGCGGCCAGACTTGGCATCGGAACGACACGTAGCCTGATGGCGTAAATCGCGATCAAGGCCAGAATAACGCCTGTAAAAACAAGTACGGATAAATCGGTCATTGGCCCGCGAAATATGTTACGGTCAGGAATGCACACTCCTGCCACAGGGCAGCAGGCACTACAAGTTCCCATTGAGCCACATTTCCCGAAGACACCAGCATGAGCCAGCCAGCATGAGCCACAACGACGCGGAAAGCCGCATTACCGATCTTGAAACCAAGATGGCGCACATGGACACCATGATAAATGACCTGTCCGACATGATTAAATCCCAATGGGACCGCATCGACATCCTAGAGCGTCGAAATAGATTAATGTCAGATGACGTTAAACGGATGGGCGATTTCATGCGTACATCATCAGAAGACGACGTACCACCGCCGCATTATTGATCGCGTACCATATGTCTAAAGGCCGTCGAAACCGCCTTTACCATGTTCTCTTTCACGTGCCGATATTGCTTTTGACATCATCTAGCGTGGAAGAATGACGTGACCAATCCCTATCTTGATATTCCGGTATTTGACGATTTCGCCAAGGGTCTTGATCGCTCGGTTTATCATTCCCTTCCCGATGACTGGTGGATTGGCACATCCGATATTGTCGGCTCCACCAAGGCCATCGCAGAGGGCCGGTTCAAGGATGTAAACACCGTTGGTGCGTCGGTGATTTGCGCTGTCAGCAACGCCTTGGGTCATTCCGATTATCCGTTTATTTTTGGGGGCGACGGGGCCAATTTTGCCTGCCCGCCCGATAACATTGATGCAGTGCGCGCAGCTCTTGCCGCCACGGCAACCTGGGCGGCCGAAACCCTTGATTTTGATTTGCGCGTTGCACTGATCTCAATCGCTGCGATCCGTGCGACGGGTCGCGATGTCCGCGTTGCCCGCTATGCGGTGTCTCAACCCGTCGCCTATGCCATGTTCAATGGTCGGGGCCTGAAATGGGCAGAAGACCGCATGAAAGATGGGAAAAATGCGGTACAACCAGCCCCGCCTGGGACACGCCCGGATCTTACCGGCTTGTCATGCCGTTGGTCGCCCATTACGGCTGAGGGATCAGATAAGATCGTCTCAATTATTGTCCAGCCAAAGGATGATCTGGCCAAGTTCGAAGCTGTGACCACCGGGCTGTTTAAAATCCTTGATGGTGGCCCACGTAACAGCAGCCCGGTTCCAGAAGATGGCCCCGATTTTGCCTTTCCACCGCCCGGCTTGCGCCTCGAAGCAATTGCCACAGCCCATAAGGAAGGCGGATATATCAAGGCTTGGCTCAAAGCACTTTATATTTCGCTGATTGCCCTGATCCTGATGAAGACCGGCTGGAAACTTGGTGATTTTGATCCGAAACGCTACCGCGATTATACCGGCTACAACACCGATTTTCGCAAATTTGGCGATGGACTTTGGATGACGGTCAATTGCAGCAAAGCATTGGCCGATGAAATTGACGCCTATCTGCAAACTGCTGAACAGCGCGGCGACATTCATTTTGGCACCCACCGTCAACGCACCGCCATCATGACCTGTATCGTGCCCTCCATCACCAACGATGCGCATTTCCATTTTCTCGATGGTGGCGAAGGCGGCTATACGGCGGCATCCACGGTCTATAAAGACAAGATCAAACGCGCCCAGGCCAGCTAGAAGTCTCATGCGCGAAACACATCAACCCACAATTTCGATAGATTTCTTGCATGGCATCGGATTTTACCAGACACTCCCCTGATCACTGACGGATCAGGAATGCGCCATGGACACCCGCGAACTTGAAGCCCTGATTGCCGTTGCCAACGCGCAATCCTTTCATGGTGCGGCCAGTCGGCTTGGCCTGACACAGCCCGCGGTCACCCGGCGCATCCAGCGCCTTGAACAACGCATCGGCACATCGCTGTTTGACCGCACGACCAAGCCATTGCAGCCAACATCAGCCGGTCATCGCGCCCTGACAGAAGCCCGCGATCTTTTACGCCGCCTTGACGGGTTCAACGACACCATCGCAGGGGCCAAAAACCCGCAAGGCCCTTTTCGCCTGGGGCTTAGCCATGGGGTCGCCCCCCTTATGGCCGCGTCCGAACTTCGTGAACTGCATCAAACCTTTCCCGACATGTCACTGACCATCAAAAGTGGCTGGTCAAGTGAACTCCTGCCGCTGTTGCGCCGGGGTGAAATTGACGCGATGCTCTCCCTTGATGGGCCGAACGGCATTGTCGGGGGCATTCAAAGCCGCGATCTTCCGACAAGCTTGCAGCCCCAGACATTGCTTGATGATCAGATTGTGGCCATCGGCCCAAAATCGGCCCGCCACCATCCCACCACTATTGCCGAACTGGCCAAACACCCCATGGTCCTGATGCCCGAAGGCTGCACCTTCCGCGCCCTTGGCAATGCGTGGGCGCACAAGAACGACGTTGAATTCACCTCCGTGCTTGAAGTCTCCGCCCTTGAACTGCAAATCGAAATGGTCGCCGCCGGGGCCGGATACGGCATCATGGCGCGGCGGTTTTGCATGCACAGTTCGGCGCGGGACCGGGTGCGTATTCTTGATATTCCCGGCATGAACTGGAACATGGCAATCACCCTGATACGGCGTGCCTCCAATGGTGATCTTTGCGATATTATCGACAAGGTTGGCGATATCGTGATCAAGGCCGGTGCGATATCAAACCCCGATCATGCACAATTATTATCAGCATCATAAGTCGAATGAATTGGACGCATAGTGCGCCCGCCCTCAAAATAAAAACCAAACACGACAACGCCGCCAATAAACGCCCCTCGGAGGAATATCGATGCGCCCCACGCAAAATACCGGCGGCACCGCCGGAACGCCGCCCCATCGCCCCGACAGCCCAGATAATAGCCCCACCCGCCAGACCATCCTGCGCGCCACCAAATGGTTCCCATGGCTGGTGTTACTGTGTGGCTGTCTGGTTCTGTCGCTGAACCTTGGCGTGCGCCAGTCGCTGGGCCTGTTCATTCCCGACATGCTGACCGATACCGGCTGGACGGCGACGACCTTTGGTCTGGCCTTTGCCATTCAGAACCTGATGTGGGGGATTTCCGCCCCCATCGCAGGCGCGCTTGCCGACCGGTTTGGCACCACGCGCACCCTGATTGTCGGGGCGTTTATTTATGCACTCGGTCTGTATTTGATGGGCACATCAACATCGCCCGGCGAGTTGCACATGACCGCGGGTGTTTTGATCGGCACTGGCGTCGGTGCAACCAGCTTCCCGGTGGTGCTTGCCGCCATCAGCCGCGTGTTTAGCCCAGCCAAACGCAGTTTCGCCCTTGGTCTGGCATCGGCTGGCGGGTCGGTCGGGCAGTTTGTCATGGCCCCGACGTCACAGGCGCTCAACAGCTCGATGGGCTATGTCACGACCCTGACCATCCTTGCCGCCATTTCGATGCTGATCATCCCGGCCGCCTTTGCCATGACCGGCAAAGCCGAGGCCAACAGCCCGAACGCCACGCCTGACATGGGCCCACAAGGATTGATCGCCGCCTTTCACGAGGCCCGCAAACATCGCGGTTTTGCCTTGCTCAATGCCGGGTTCTTTGTCTGTGGTTTTCACATCGCAGTCATTGCCACCCATCTTCCGACCTTTACCGAGCTTTGCGGTCTGCCGCGTTCGGTTGCCGCCGAAGGACTGGCACTGATTGGCCTGTTTAACATCGTCGGCACCCTGACGGCCGGTTGGGCGGGTGGAAAATGGCCAAAAAAATATGCCCTCTCATTTGTCTACGGCATGCGGGCATTGGTCATCATTGTCTTTATCTTTTCACCCAAAACATCTGAAACCATCTTGCTGTTTTCTGCTTCCATGGGTGCGCTTTGGTTGTCGACCGTGCCGCTGACCAGCGGCCTGATCGCACAGGTTTTCGGGCCCCGCTATATGGCCACCCTGTTTGGTATTGTCATGCTGTCCCATCAGATTGGCGCGTTCTTTGGCGCATGGATGGGCGGTCTTGTCTTTGACCTGACCGGCAGCTTTGATGGTGTGTGGTGGGCATCCGTCGCCCTTGGCGTCTTTGCCGCCCTTGTTCACTTACCAATTGATGACAAGGAATTGCGCAAAACGGCAACCGCCTGATTGCTGGTGCATTCCACATCGTATCGTTAAAAGCCGTGACACCGTTAAATTGGTGCCACGGCTTTTTTGAAAGATCAGACCATCGTTAAAATGATCTTGCCGCGCGCCCGGCCAGATGCCTGACGGGCAAAGGCCGTGGCAAATTCATCCAACGGCACCGTCTGGTCGATCAGGGTTTTAATCCCGTTTGTGGCGATGGACGTCATAACGGATCGCAACCGCGCGCCATCGGACATATGAAAAACAAAACTGGCCGTGACATGATGCGCACTTGCCAATGCCTCATCGGGCGGAGCCACAAGCGACAGCAACCTGCCATCACGGCGCAAAACGCCAAACGATTTTTGCTGCGTCTCGCCCCCGATGGTGTCAAGCACCAGATCGACATCAGAAAGCACCTCCGCGAAATCATCGTTGCGATAATCAATCACCTGATCTGCCCCCAATGTCCGGGCAATATCAATTCCGTCGCCCGACGCCGTGGCAATCACCCGCGCGCCAACCGCACGGGCAAGCTGGATGGCAAAGCTGCCAACCCCGCCAGCCCCCGCATGGATCAGAACCGTCTGCCCGACCTGAAGATCGCCAATCTCGAACAATGCCTGCCACGCGGTCCCCGCCGCTGTCGGAATACCCGCAGCCGTTTCAAACGACATGGAGGCCGGTACACTCGCCAGTTGTGTGGCCGGAACGCAGGCCAATTCGCTAAATGCGCCACCGCTGACAGGATCAAGCCGGGCAACGACTTTATCGCCTTTTGACCAGCCGGTAACATGCGCGCCAACGGCCTCAATCTTCCCGGCAAGGTCACTGCCAAGCGTGTAGCCAAATTCAAGCGGGAAGTAATCCTGCAAAACCCCGCTATGGAGTTTGACATCAAGTGGGTTAAGGGCGGCCGCATGCACACGGACCAACACATCATCCGGCCCGATGTCGGGTATCGCAATGTCGCGAATGACCGGCGCCTCATTGTATCCATCAAGTCTTACGGCTTTCATTGTGCAGCATCCTTTTCGCCAACAGGAAACGCCCCAACTTGAAAGAACCAGCCAAGCCAGTCTTCAAGATGCCAAGTGTGGGTCACTCTTCCATTCTCGACATAATGAAATTCATGGATGGGCATCCGGAATGACGTGCCGGTTGCCGCCACACCAAACCACTCACCGCGATGCGTTCCGGTGATTTCGGCCCGCACAGCAACCCGGCCCGGTGCCCCAATCATTTCATGAATGATGATCTGCAGATCGGAAAAGGCGTCCCGAAATGCGTTGATCAATGGCTTCATGCCATCGCGGCCCGGCTCCTGTCCGGGGGCCAGTGGAATATCCTGCCAATCTTCTGTGACGGCCTCATCAAGAAGGTCCGCACTTTCAGAAAACGCGCGGTAAAGCAACTCGATGGCTTTGCGGTCGACATCTGAAACACCAAAGATTTTTGGCTGTTGGGAGGTATTACTCATTGTCGTTTTTCCATTTCGGATCGTTGAATATGGAAAAACACTACCGCCCGGCTCAATATACTGGAAATCGATATAAGATATATGGCATTATCCATTTCATGGATTTACATGGTATCGACCTGAACCTTCTGGTGGCCTTTGATGCCTTGATGGCTGAACGGAATGTCACACGCGCAGGCATCCGGATCGGGCGCACACAACCGGCCATGAGTGCGGCTTTGTCACGGCTGCGCGGATTGCTTGGCGATGAGTTGTTTATTCGCAGTCCCAATGGTCTTCAGCCCACCCCGCGCGCGCTTGATCTTGCCGAACCACTGGGATACGCGCTTTCTGAAATTCAACGCACACTGGCCTTCACTCAGACATTCGATCCCGCGGTTTCAACCGCAACAATCTCGGTCGCCCTCTCAGATCATCCGACCTTCAAACTGCTGCCGGTCCTTCTTGATGCCTTGCGCCAAAAGGCACCAGGGATCACGCTTCGCATCCATAACTTCGTCGCACGCGATGATGCCATTAGCATCCTTGACGCAGGGCGGGCTGACCTGACCATTGGCGTCCCCCCGACATCAACTGCGCGCATCCTGACCCGCCCCTTGTTCGAAGAACGCTTTGTCTGCGTCCTTCGCCGTGATCATCCTGCTGCATCCGGCCCACTTGATCTCGACACGTTCCTGTCATTGTCGCATCTGCTGGTATCGCCGGAAAATGAACGGTTCGGGCTGGTCGATGCCGCACTGGCAAGCATGGGCCACAAACGCCGCCTTGCCGTGACTTTGGCGAATTTATATGCCGCACCGCTTTTGATCGCCCGGTCCGATCTGATCGCCACCCTGATGGAAGGCGTGGTTAAGGCATCTGGACATTCGCACAGCCTCGCCATCACGCCATGCCCCATCGCGATTGACCCTGTTCCCTTTGTGCTGGCGTGGCATCGGCGCAATGATGTGCATCCCGCCCAACGCTGGTTTCGCGATTTCGTTGCCGGGTTGGATTTGGCGTAAGATTTCGCTCGGTCTAGCCATGGATTCCAAGCCGTGATCGACACCTCAATACGCCCTCTTTCTTCCCTGCCCGATTTCAGTTAAAACCCGCCCATGGACAAACCGATTTACATCACGCCCGAAGGCCTTGACGCCCTGCGCAAGGAACTCGACCACCTTTGGAAAAAGGAACGCCCCGAAATCGTGGCCGTTGTTCATTGGGCTGCGGGCAATGGTGATCGGTCGGAGAATGGCGATTACATCTATGGCAAAAAGCGCCTGCGTGAAATCGACCGCCGGGTACGGTATCTGATCAAACGGATCGAGGACGCGGTGGTTGTCCGCGCCGATGAACAACCCGATCATACGCACATTTTCTTTGGCGCAACCGTGACCTATGTGAATGCGCGTGACGAAGAAAAAACCATCCGCATCGTTGGCGAAGACGAAGCCGACAGCCTCAATGGCTGCATCAGCTGGGTCTCCCCCGTCGCCCGCGCCCTGATGAAATCAGGGGTTGGCGATGTGGTGACAGTGCGCACCCCGGCGGGCGAGGATGAGCTCGAAGTGCTCGCGGTCCGTTATTCAGCCTGACAAAACTCCGGTTTCCTCGGCCTGGTAGTCTACACAAATACCGCGAGGCTGTTCGAGGCGACCTCCCCGTACAAGATTTCTTCTCACATTACTTTCACAACAATCTTGCCTTGAATATGACCATCAGCCGCACGCTCGTGGGCCTTTTGCGCATCGGCAAGAGGAAAAGTGCTGTCGAGAACGACCCGGATAGTCCCATCACTGAGCAACGTTGCGAGCTCGGCTAACTGAGCACCGTTTGAACGAACTTGCGTTGCCGAAACTGTAATGCCCATTTCCTCGGCCTTTTTGGTATCTGCAAACCCCAATGGATATATCGGAAACAATGCGCCGCCACGTTTCAACGTCGGCAAAAATCGACCAGATGCGGGACCACCAACACAATCCACAACCAGATCGACATTCCGAACAACGTCCTCGGGAACTGTTTTCGTATAATCAACGAATTCATCGGCACCCAGGCTTTCTAAAAGTGCTTCATGTCGACCCGACGCGACGGCAATGACCTTTGCTCCTTTGAGTTTCGCGACCTGCACGGCGAAGTGCCCCACCCCGCCCGCAGCACCATTCACCAGAACAGTTTTGTCTGTAAGTGGTACCGGTTCATGTCTGTATTCCTGAAGGGGATTGGGCTCATTATGACCGAGTGCGACAAGGAATTGCCATGCCGTAAGAAGGGACATCGGAGCACCAGCTGTATGCATGTGATCAACACCAACAGGCTTCAAAGCAACTTGGGATACGGGGACACTTACATATTCAGCATAGGCACGGCTCTCCCCGGCAAGACCATCGGGAAATCGAACCATGGCATAAACCTCATCTCCGACGACGAACTCGTCGACATTATCGGAGACCGCCACAACAATCCCCGACACGTCAGTTCCTAGAACAACAGGAAATGACACCTGCGGCTGCCATTCTGCAGGCAGCATTTTGTATCCTTCACGCAGGTACCAGTCAGGCGGATTAAGGCCAATGGCATGAACGCGAACAAGCACTTCACCAGCTTTTAATCTTGGCAAAGGTGTATCTTCATATTGCAGAACCTCCGGTCCCCCAAAAGAACGCTGCACTATGGCTTTCATCATCTCACTCATAAAGAAGCTCCATACATAAACGGTGATTATTCACGACCTATGTATGGGAGCGACTTTAAGTTGACAATTATAGAGCAAGTTGTTTCAATTATGCCATCATGGAACAAATTGGCTTAGATCGATTGACCGGCCTGATTGCGTTTGCGCGCGCAGGATCAATGGGGAGTTACACCGCCGCTGCGCGGTCCCTTTCAATTTCCCCGTCAGCTGTCAGCAAAAGCATACAGCGACTGGAAAAACACCTTGGAGTATCGCTTTTCTCAAGAACGACGCGGTCACTCAAGCTCACGCCAGAAGGAAGCGAACTTTACGACCGAACGCTCAAACTTTTGCACGACATGGAGGAAATAGAACAAACTGCAATAAAAGCGCGCTCTGAACCGTCAGGCACCCTCCGAATTGCAGCCTCATTGCCAATTGGCATTCACGTGATTGCCCCCATCCTGCCCTCGTTCAACGCACTCTATCCCGATGTAACCATTGATCTACGCATGAGCGATCAGATCGTTGATATCATTGAACAGGGAATAGACATCGCCATACGGATCGGCGAGCTTGAAGACTCCCGACTGTTATCGCGCCCGCTTGCCCCCCATCAACTCTGCGCTTTTGCGTCACCTACCTATTTGCAAACGCACGGCATTCCAACCCATCCTGATGATCTAGCAAAACATAAAACAGTTAACCTGCGCTACCAAAGTACAGGTCGAATGTTTCGCTGGCCATTTCAGGTTAACGGCCAAATTAGTGAGATTATACCGCCTTCCGATCTGATTGTTGATGCAAGCGATGCACTGGTTGCAGCACTTGCGGCAGGGGGCGGCATCGGTATCAGTGCAACCTTTATCGCAGCCCCTTATGTCGCCCGGGGTGAGCTGCAACCTGTGCTGCAGGACTTCGCCGTCAAACGCCAAAACATTACGGCTCTCTGGCCAGAAAGCCGACGCACTAATCCCGCTGTGCGTGCCTTCCTGCCCTATCTGCAGAAAGCTTTTAAAGCCCAGATGACGCCTCTTTCGGAATAGCAACCCAGTTCCGATTGAAAAACCTGTTTTCTCTCAGAAGCATTTTGCCCGTCACATCTTGCTTTTTACCCGGCGCGTCGGTTCGGCTTGTTGCGGGTCATCGGGCCAGTAATGTTTGGGATAGCGACCCTTCATTTCGGCTTTGACCTGCGCATAGGATCCGTTCCAGAACCCGATCAAATCACTGGTCACCTGAATGGGACGTTGGGCCGGGGACAGCAAATGTAATGTCACCGCCACCTTGCCCCCACCGACCATCGGCGTTTCGGTCGCGCCAAACATTTCCTGCATGCGCACCGGAAGGGCCGGGGTATCGCCGCTGTAATCAAGGCGGATGTTTGATCCGGTCGGCACTTGCCAATGGGTCGGGGCCAGCCGGTCAAGCTCTTGTCGCTGTTGCCAATCAATGCCCGACAGCAGGGCTTCGCTGATATTGATCTGTTTAAGCTGATTGCGTTTGGTGATGCCGGTTAAATACGGGGCCAGCCACGTTTCAAGCGATGCCAACAATCCTTCATCACTGACATCAGGCCAGCTTTCCCCATCAACCCGGTGCAAAAACGCCAGCCGTTCGCGCAAGCCGTCCGCTGCCTTATCCCACGCCAGACAATGTAGGCCAAGCCGCCGGATACCTTCGATCATTGCGGTTGTGATCGCCTCGGGGTCGGCTGCGTCATGGGTGGCTTTTTCATCCAGAACCAGCGCCCCGATCCGGCGCTGCCAGCGCGCCTGTACGGCACTTGATTGCGCCTCCCAAAACACCTCTGTGCCCTCGGAAATCTGATCGGCAAAGTGTGTCTCAAGGGTGGCACGGGAAAGCGGTGCGGCAAGGTAAATCTTGGCCTCACGCGCCTGCCCGTCCAGTTCCGCCACCGCGATATAGGGTTCCGCCGCCAAGCTGTCGCCATTGGGCAAAACACCGCCGCGCCCGCCCGACAGGCGGTATCGCGCATCCTGCCCCTTACGCCGTTCGCCAATCCGGTCGGGATAGGCGAATGCCAACAGCAAACCGACCTGATCGGCGCGATCCACCCGGTCTTTATCCCCGGTCAAATCGACTTTATGGCGGGCTTCTTTCAAGCGCCGCGCCAGTTGTTTGGCAGCTTCACCGATCATTTTAGGCGCTTGGCGGTTTAAAATCGCCTCCACCCGCAGGCGCAAATCCGCGCCGCGCCCGCGCATGAAATCACGATCCGACAACAAGGCTGCCAAGGCACACGCCTGATCGGCCAAGCCCAGCATATCACCGCGCAACATCATATGGGCCAAGCGCGGATGCACCGGCAGTCCGGCCATCGCCGTTCCCATCGCGGTAATCCGTTTGGCTTCATCCAGCGCCTCAAGCCTGCGCAAAACATCGCGCGCCTGATCAAGCTTTGCGCCATCAGGCACATCAAGCCACGGCAAACTGTTGGGATCAGTAACGCCCCAGCGCGCAAGTTCAAGTGTGAGTGGTGCCAGATCGGCCACCGAAATTTCAGGATTGGTAAAGGCCGGGCGCGCACGATGTTCGGCCTCCGCCCACAGGCGATAACACATGCCCGGCTCCAACCGCCCGGCCCGGCCCCGGCGTTGTTCGGCACTGGCTTGCGATGATTTCACCGTCACCAGCCGCGTCATCCCCGATGCCGGATCAAATTGCGGCAATCGTTGCAGCCCACTATCGATCACCACCCGAATGCCATCAATGGTCAGTGATGTTTCGGCAATCGACGTCGCCAGAACCACCTTGCGCATGCCATCCGCGGCCGGTTCAATCGCAATGTCCTGTGCCTGCGCATTCATCGCGCCATACAGTGGTGCGACAATCACGTCTTTGCCCACCGATTGTTTAAGGGCGGCCTCAACCCGGGTGATTTCCCCCTGTCCGGGCAGAAACGCCAAAATTGATCCGGTTTCTTCGCGCAATGCGGTTCTAATGGCGGCTGTCATTTCCGCGTCAATACGGATGTTGCCCCAGTTATCAACGCGCGGTGCGATGTATGTGGTTTCCACCGGATAGGCGCGACCTTCGCTGCTGATCACCGGGCAATCGCCCATCAGCCTTGCAATCGGATCGCCATCAAGGGTGGCCGACATGACGATTATGCGCAGATCATCGCGCAGCGCACCTTGCGTTTCGAGTGCCAGCGCCAAACCAAGGTCGGCATCAAGGGATCGTTCGTGAAACTCATCAAAGATCAGCGCACCCACACCCGATAATTCCGGGTCATCCTGTATCATCCGCACAAGAATGCCTTCGGTCACCACCTCAATCTTGGTTTTGGCCGTGACCTTACTATCGAACCGCACGCGGTAACCGACACGATCCCCAACATTTTCACCCAGCAAATGCGCCATGCGCCGGGCGGCGGCCCGGGCGGCCAACCGGCGGGGCTCCAACATGATGATCTTTTGATCGCCGCGCCATTTGGCATCAAGCAACGCCAACGGCACCTTTGTCGTTTTGCCCGCCCCCGGTGGCGCTTGCAGCACCGCATTGGTGCCGCGTTCCAGCGCAGAACAAACGTCTGGCAGAACGCTATCAATCGGAAGGACGGGAAAGGCGTTAGTCATCAGCGGCTTTCGGTTTTAAGGGCCTGTCGCGGTTATTTCGCAAATCACACAGAAGGGCAAGCATCGCGGTCGCTACGTTGCCTTGGCGGGCGGATGCTTGATCGGTCGGGCCTGCAAAATAATCCCGCGTTCCCCACCAATCCGTTGCAGGGTTTTAAGCCCGCGCGTCAGACCATAAAGCGCTTCCATCTCGCCCGATGCACGTTTTTGCGATGCTGCCGCGCGTGTCAAAGCAAACAACGCGCGAAACCCTTCTTCGGACAGCGCGCGCAGGGCGGCTTCTTTTGCGGCCCGGTCAGGATCGGGATGCTCAAACGATAACGGGATTTGCGGATCAAACGGGTCTGTCATAGCCATATGATCTATCACAATCGACAGGGCCCAGACCATCCAGCTTTGCGTCCAACGCATATAAACCCGCCGGTCCGGCCCAAACCGCCCAATCCCGGCATAAAACAGCCCACGACTTTCCTCATACAAATGTTTCACGGCCCAATCGGCGATCCGAGTTGCCCCCGCACAATCGCCAAACCGGCACAGGCTGGCCATGGCTTGTGCAACGCTGTGGGCATCGATATCGCCATCCCGCCCGGCAAAGCCGCGCGGAACACCGTCCGCATCAAAGCAGGCATCGCGATAAAATGCCCAGCCGCGCGTAATCGCGCTATCCAGCCCCGCCATGCCGCCCCGGCGCAATCGATCCAGCAAATCCAGCACATAGCCGGTGTGAAACCCGTCCACAAACTGGTGATGGTGCAAGGTGCCATAGGCCCAACTGCCATCATCCCGCTGGGCGTCGAGCACACGCAGCACCGCGCGCTCGGTCTTGTCATTCCCCGGTAGCACCCGTGAGAGCGCAAACGCCGCCCACAGGCTGGCATTGTGAATTTCGGCGTCTGTGTTGGCGACATAGGCGAAATAACCATCGCGCCAAAGTTGATCTTCGATAAACCCCGCCGCACGCCCCATCACCGGGTCATCGCCGGTCACACCCGCTGCGAAAAGTCCATCCATCACAAAGCTTGTGACAATCGCGTTGCTTTGGTTCTGTGCGGCGTAAAAGGCGCGGGCTTGCCACGCAAACGGATAACCCCAGCCGCCATCGGCATTTTGCATGGACAGCAACGTGGACTTAAAATCGCCAAGCACCACGCCATCAGCCGCCCCGCTCAGCAAGGCCAGCGTTTTCGGATTGACCATTTTCGGAATGCGCGCGGCAGTGCGCAGGATATCCGGCCCGCGTTTGATCGCCTGCACCCACAACAACCGGGCAAGCCGGAACCGGTTTAATCCTGTTGCGCTAAACACCCGGCTTTCAAGCCCGTCAAATGGATCGGCCCCGGCAAAGTCATTTTCTGCCATCTGGCGCAAAACCCGGTCGCGGATATTCATCAGATGCGTTTTATCCATGCGCCTTATCCCGGCTCGATGCCATGCCCGCCGCCATCCCGGCACAGATCAGGTAATGCCCGTAATTCAAGGCATTATCGGTTATCATAGTGATCGCTACAGAAATCAAAAGACACACCGACAACCGTGAATGCCGCACAAACCACAGCATCGCCACCCATCCTGACAGCCAAAGCCCCGCCCCCAAAATTCCGGTTTCAAACAGGATACGGAAATGATCGTTATGCAGCGCGCCAAAAGATGCAAAAGAAGTATATCCCGATAAAATCTGCTCAACCGAACCAGCACCAAACCCCAGCCATTTTTGCGGATCGGATGCCCCCAGCCAGATATCGGCAAATTGGCGCCAAAAGAACAGCCGCCCGCTGTCATGGGTCATCAGCAGGCGCGGTAACGCCTGCCACCCAATCACGGCAAATCCCGCAAAGGCAATAACCCCCACCAGCCATGTTTTCGCCCGTGACAATCGCAGCAGCCCCACCGCATTGACCATCATCGCCAACACCGTAATCCGGGTTTGGCTCATCAGCACGGCAATCGCCGCACAGCCGCCAATCCATCGGCCCGCACGCCCCTCAGCGACCGAACACAGAGCAAACAGCCCCAAAAACAGGAACGGATGGTTAAGCCGCAAACCTTCATGGGTCAGGTAAAACGCACTCGCCAACGGCAAGTAAATCACCAGTGCGGGCACCATCATGCGCAAACAGTAGCGCCCGAACATTAAACCTGCGACCAAACCAACCGGCAACATCAAAAGATTGCCGATCAGACGCAGCTTTTCGATCAACACCCCATTGCCCAACGCCACCAGTATAGTCATCCCAGCCAGCAGGAGAAGCGCGCCCAACCCACCGGGTGATACTGAAATCCGCCGCCCATATCCGGCCAGAACAACCGCCCAGAACCCCAACAACACGAGTTTTGCCGACATCCCACCAGCGCCCAGCAACCACAGGGACACCACCATCACCGCAGTGCCCAAAACCACACACCAGACCGGCAAACCCGGATGGGGCATGGCGGTAAAACGCTGCGTGCCGGGGCGAAAACCAACCGTCATGACCGTACCCACCGAACAACGCGATGATCAGCAAAAGCGACAGGATGGAGTTTTTCCGATACGCTTAGGTCCTTGTTCCCAAACCATATTGACGCAGTACGGTGTTTCCAGTGGTCTTTCGGGTGGCGCAATTTTGTCTTTTGGCCCAAATCATTCTGGCCCCGCTGTTGCTGGGCGGGGCGCGGCCATGGGCCATGGGCCATGGGGATTTTGTCGGTTCTGACCGGGATTGGCATCTTGGCATTGTGCGCGAAAATGCCGATCTATCTCCCGCGTTATCTGCGCGTCATCTGGTTGATGGCGGGTTTGGTCGCGGGCTGGATGGTCATGCAATCCCTGCCCATCTGGCCCACGCAAGCCGCCCCATTTAACGCCGATCACATCGCCCTTTACCCCACCGCATGGCACAGCACAGCGGCCGATATCCTGTGGTTTATCGCAACCCTGACGCTGGCATCCTTGCTTGCGCGCAAAGACCCCCACAGCTTTATCAAACAGGTCTGCATCACGACGGCATGTGCCGCCGCCCTTCAGGTCGGGCTTGCCACGCTGGACCAGATCGCAGGATGGCAAACGACATTCTGGTTTACCAAAACCGCCCATATCGGCGACTGGACCGGAAGCATTGCCAACCGTAACGCCTTTGCCACATTGATGATCTTTGGCCTTCTTGCCAGTCTTTATTGCTTTGGCGGGCAGCAACAAGTGCGCCTTGGCAAGGTGCTCGATCAAAAGGGCGGATGGCTGGCCCTTGCCATGATCTTTGCCTTTGCCCTGCTCCAAAGCCATTCGCGCAGCGGCTTTGTTATTGCGCTTTGCAGCCTCTCTGTCTTTGCGGTGATGCAGATGCGCGACAGTCCTGCATGGCACCGCATCTTGATCCCAATCGGGGTCTTTATGTTCGGTATCGTCTTTGTCGCACTGGCCACCCCGGAATTTACCACCCGCTTTATAGAGCTCGCCCGATATGACCTGATCCAGCGCGATGATGTGTGGGCAAGCGGGGTTCATGCCATCATGGCCCGTCCGATCACGGGTTATGGTCCGGGCAGTATCGCGCTTGTTCTGGGTCATTTCGCAACACCGGGGCTTAACGCCAACGCCCACTGGTTTAGCAGCCATAACATCTGGCTCGACGGGGCGATCACGCTTGGTCTGCCAATGATGGCCTGTTTGGTTTTGTCCACCCTTTTTGCCGGTTTTAAAATCTGGCGCGGGTTAAGCACCCCACCGCAAAAGGCGCTGTTTGGGACCATCACAACCATCTTTGTTCTAAGTGCATCGGTCGATTGGATCATCACCTTGCCCGCCCTTATTTTGCCCATCGGGCTTGTCTGGGCGGGCTGTTCTCAAGTTGGTGAAAGGCGCCATCGCGAAGGGCACGGACCATCTGGTTTTGCGGCGCAATCTGGTACGCGCGATCAAGCTGTGCGGCCATAGTCCGAAGGTCTTTCGCCCCGATCCGGGCATCAAGTGCCATCAAGACCGGATCAAACGGAGCGCCTTTCATCTGTGCGGATACCTGTTCCACGATCCGCACGCGATCCCCGGAAAGCATGGCTCCGCGCAATGACGTGATATCGGCTTGCGCGCCAAAGCCGTTGGCGTTGCGAAAACCGTCTCGCAGGTTTTCAACCGATGCACCTGCACCGATTTCCTGATGAACTCGCACCACCCCGACCACAACAAGCAATACCGCCAGACACAGCAAACAGCCCCGCGCCACCGACCATGCACCCGCGTTTATTGTCATGACGTACGCTCCACCGGGGCGATTGAGGATGGCACAGCCCCATAGGCCACCCTTGGACGTGCACCATTCATCACCACCCCGTTTGGCCGCACCCCAACAGCGCGCAACTGATTGATGGCATCGGCAATGTCGCGCCGTTTGCTATATCCGCATCGCACGGCAAACAGCCCGACATCGGCCTGCCTGAAGGCAACGATCGCATCGGCAACCGAAAGGATCGGCGGTGTATCAATGATGATATGGTCATAGCGATCACGCAGCTTCGCCAGCACATCGGCAAGCCGTGTTTCAATCAAACGGGTGGCCATCGTCCCCGGCACGGCAAAGGCCGGACCAAGCTGATCATAAGCGCCACCTTGTCCGCCGATAATCGCATCCTCAAACGCACAATCCCCCGACAACACAGCGGTCAAATCCCGCCCGCCATCGCCAACGGCTTCAAGCGGCCCCGGATCATGAAGATCGGCATTGATCAGCAACACCCGCCCCCCAAATCCGGCCAAAACGCCGGCAAGCAATCTTGAAATATGGCTTTTGCCCTCTCCGGTAACGGCCGATCCCATCGCAATGAGTTGTGCGGTTTGCCGATGGTCGGCGGGTGTTGCTTTTTCCTGATGCAATATGCGCATTAAAACCGCCAGATGCCCGATGGCTTCCTGCCCGTCATCCGGGCTTTCCATATCGGGTATGCTGGCAAAAAGATGGATGCCAAGCGTGGTTTCGGCGTCAAAACCATCGTCAATGGTCTGATCGAAATAATGACGTAGCAAGGCGGCACCAACAGACCCGAACATCGCAATGAACACCACCATCAGCACAAGGTCGCGCTTATTGGGAAACTCGGCGGTTGTCGCAGCCGTCGCCGGACGCAGGATTTCAACATCCCCGCGAAACGCCACCAAATCACGCTGCAGGCTTTGCGATTTTTGCCCCAACTCCAGAACATCTGCACGGGCCATTTCCACCGCACGCAGCAAGGCCGCCTGTCCCTGCATCCTGTCATGGCGCTCTGTCATGCGGTCATGCCATTGATCGCGCTGTTGTGTGACAAGTTTTAACTTTCCCGATGCCCCCGCCACCTTAAGATCAAGTTGCTGTACAACCCGGTCCACCGCACTGCGCGCAGCAGTAAACAGCTCGGAATGAAGTGTATCAAGTTCGCGGCTTTTGCTTTGCATAACCGGGTGTTTTGGGCCGTAGCGTTGATCCAGTGTGACATATTCGGAGCGCAACTCATCAAACCGTTTCGCCAACTGGCTGACAATCGGATTGCCTGCCACGTCTGGCATCGCCAGAAGGTCGGACAGTTTTTGCAAATCCGCACCGTGATCGCGTGCAACACGGGCGGCGATTAATTCATGCCCGATTTCTTCGGCCTGCGCATCAAGTGCATAGATGCGCGCCAGCATCATTTTGCTTTCTTGCTCATCAAGAACCCCGGCATCGCGTTGCCAGCTGGTCAGAGTTTCTTCGCGTTTGGCAAGTTCGGCCTGTGCTGTTTGATATTGTGCCTCGACCTCCTGTGCCCGGTGGCGCAGATATTGTTTTTGCCGTCCTTCACGCCACCAGACATGGCTTTCAATAATTGTCTGTAAAACAGTCTGGCCAAGATCGGGGGATATGCTGTGATAACTGACCTCAAGCACCGCCGCATTACCAATACGGTTGGCCTCAAGCCCGGCGCGAAGCGTATCAATCATTGTGGTTTCGGAGATTGTGGATGGCGATTGCCCCGCGTTCCAGACATCATCACCGCGCAAAACCGCAAGGGCGGCTGATAAAACATCCTGACTTTTCATTTCAGCAATCAGGGTTTCGATTTCCTGTGCCGTTACCTGTCCTGTTCGCGACGGTTGTGCTTGGATCGCACTTGGTTGCGGCACGTCAACCGGGAGGGTAAGGCCAACTTCGGCCACCGCCCTGTATTCTGACTGCCATTGTCCCACCGTAATCAGCCCGCTCAAAAGGATCACGACAAACGCCAACAGCGTCACACCACGACGCTGCCACATGATCGCAACAAGATCGCCCAAAGACGGGTCAAATCGTGGAGCATATTGATTTGGGTTGTTGGGGGTTCCTGTCATCGCGGACTGGCATCCTCCGAGACGAAATCAAAGATATTTTCTTCGCGCTCCGCCGTCCCCCAGGATGACGTTTCCCCGGCAAAGCCACGATTGACCGGACGAATGAAATAAAGCGATGGCTGCGCGAATTTGAATCTATCAGGCGCGGTGGTTTGGCGTGAAACCGGCTCAGTGCCGGGCTGGATGGTCATTCTCGGCCGGGAAACCATTTCGCTGTCAAACAGGATCGTATTCCGGTTGCCAAACATCCGGGCACTCAAACCCGGGGTGGTTAAGTCCACCATTCTGGCAAACCCTTCCGGTTCGGGGTGGATGTCAAACAAATGCCCGATCACCCCGCCAATGACCGCTTCGATCAAAAAGCTGTTTGCGCCCGACATTTTAAGAACGGTTTCAAACACCACCAAAAGCGCCTTGATCGCCTCATCAACGGCATCCCAGTCCGACGTTGCCAATGTTTTCCCAGTCGCCCCTTGCGTATCCGTATCCTGCCCGATCAGCATGCCCAGAATGTCATTGATCATGGCATCAAGATCATCCGTCGTCGCAATCTCTGATAATCGCTGCTCAATCCATGCGCGGGTGTCTTGTTGATTAAGCGCGGCGGGAGTTTGGCTGGTTGATCCCGGCAAAGAGGCTGCGGATGCGGTCGGGTTTTGAACAATTCCACTCATTGCCATGCCCATAACAGTCAATGCCATAACCATCACACCCGACCATTTACGCAACCTGTCGGCATGATATCCAAGGACGGCTGGGACGATTATTTTACCAAATCCCGCCAACCCCCGCACATAGCGCGGCATCATCAGGCGCGGCTGACACAAAATGCGCCACAAAAATTCCAGCCCGCATTTTGCCAGATCACCGGCGCGCGGTGCACTTCACCCGCCAGCACATCGAATGCACCGCCAACCCCCATGGCAAACCGACATCCTGTTTTGGGCGCGATGGTATCGACAAAAAGCTCCTTACGCGGTGATGGCAAGGCGACAAAAAGCGCATCCGCACCGCTTTGCCTGATCACCGCCGCCAGCTTGTCATCATCGGGCTCATACCCGTGATGAACCCCGGCAATCACAAGCCCGAGATACTGAATGGGAAGTGTATTCCAAAGGGTTTCAACAACATCGGGCTTGGCCCCAAGCAGGAAAACACGCGTCCCCGACTTCGCAAATCGCGGCAGCAACGCCGTCATAAGGTCAATCCCCGTGACACGCTGACCGACGGGAATTCCGATCAAACGCGCCGCCCAGACGATCCCCATACCATCCGGCGACAGGCAATCTGCGTTCTGCAATGCGTGGTAAAGTTCAGCATGTTTTTGGGCCTGCGGCAATTTCACCGCGTTCAGGCATTGATGGCGAAAACATCCATCTTGAGGCCGATTTTTCAACCTGTCACAGATATCGTCACACAGTTTTTCCTGTGCGCGCAGGTCAAGCTTGAGGCCAAAGAACGCCGACGTCGCCAATACCATTCACCACCCCTGTGAAACCCGGATGCGTTTTTTATCGTTCTATCCGGACCGCGAACCTGTCCCAAATTCTGCGTTTAAATCATTGATATGGATAATAACTTATGATTGAGTTGTCAGCAACATCAGCATCTTGGGGTAAAGAGTTCGGTGAAGGTGACGCTGCTGACCAACCTTGTCCCCCCTTACCGTCGGGCGGCTTTTGGCCTTCTGGCAGAACGTGCCAAATCGGTTGGCGGAACATGCCATGTTATCTGTACGGACGTCGACGAAACCCAACACATTTGGGCGCGACAAAGCGCCCCCTTGAGCTGCTGTTCCCTGTCGGCATTTCGCATCCCGCTTGGGGAAAACCGCAGGCTTTCGTTTAACTTTGGCGTGACGCGTGAACTTGCCCGCACCGCCCCGAATGTTCTGATCCTGTCGGGCTTTGGCCCAACCATGTGGCGTGCACAACGCTGGGCAAAAAACCACGCCATACCAACCGTTGTGTTGTTTGATGGCTGGCGGGGATCCGATGCCGCCTATGACAACAGGGTTCGGCGGGCCTTGCGCCAAAACATGATCAAACAAGCCAGCGGTTTTATCGCCGCCAGTTCCCGCGGCAAAGACTGGTTCGAAACATTTGGCGTTCCCCCGGACCTGATCACGGTTAGCCCGATCCCAACATCCTTTGCCCCACCAAAAGCCATCCCTGATTTTACCCACCGCCCGTTTGACATTCTGTGGTGCGGGCGCACGACCACCGCAAAGGGCTTTGAAACGTTTCTTCAAACAGCCCGGATGCTCAAAGTCAGGAAGGCGATCACGAAGGTCGGGATTGTCGGCGCGCTTAATATCTCAAAGGCCGAACGAAAGGTCGCAGAATACGGGCTATCGGACATCACCGACATTCACCCATTCGTGCCGCCCGAACACTTGCCGGATTTCCTGACACAGGCAAAAATCTGCCTGTTTCCCAGCCACAATGATGCCTACGGCGTTGGCGTGGTCGAGGCGGTTTCATGTGGTGCCCTCGTCCTTGCGAGCGATGCGGTCGGCTGTGCACCGGATGTTTTGGCATCTGACCAAATCCTTCCACCCGACACCGCTTCAGATTGGGCTACCGCCTGCGAGGAATTACTCACCAACCCGGGAAAATGGGATCACATACGCACCGCACAATCGGCCAGCATTGCCACCAATACAGCCGACCATCACGCGCGCTCGATCTGGCAGGCTGTCCTTGCCGCACGAAGCCGGTCGCGAGATACGGCATGATAAACACCCCAAAACCGGTTCAACACCGCCGCCACACCGCCCCCGATATCTGGATGATCGGGCGGGTCGATCAGTTTGCCGTTCTTGCCACGCATCTGGCCCAAAACAACCGACTGGCGCGATGGGACAGTTTCTGGCGCCATGATGGGCAGGGCGTGATATGTCCAACCGCGCGCAAAGTGGACCCGATTTTGACCGATATTGCGGGCCGTCATTTGATCCCCGATCTTTTGGGCAAAGCGGCGCGAACACTGCACTTGCCGGCCCATAACCTTTATTCCGATATCCCCCTGTCGCTATTGGCCGCATCCCATGTGCCAAAGGCACGCATCCTGCACGGTCAAGGGAATTACAGCCTGCCCGCCATGCGACGCGCCCAGCAAAACGGCATGATCACAATCGCCGATGTAACCGGCCAGCTTGCCCCGATCCGCGCGCAACAGCTTGCCGACGAATATCAAGCTCATGGCCGCGCATATCGCGAGATTTCCCGGTTTCTTGCACGTCGCCGGGTTGCCGAGGCTCATTTCGCCGATGCTGTTTTTGCCCCCTCCGATGCAGTCATCGACGGGCTTTTGAAGTGTGGCATCTCTCCCGATAAAATCTTTCACATCCCCTTTATGTCGCCCCTTTGTCAGACGCTTGTTAAGCAGGAACGACCTACGCGAACGGATGCAACTGTCCGGCTGCTGTATGTTGGCAATATTTCCATCGCCAAAGGCATCGCGGCGTTGCTGGACGCATGGCGGGCATTGCACGCAGAGTTTCGAGGTCGAATCAGTTTGACCCTTATTGGTCCGGTCCAGCCCTGCGCACAGGCGTTGGTCAAAGACCTTCCTGATGGCTGTGACTGGCTTGGGCGGCGGTCCTCACACGAGGTTGCCCAACATTTGCTCGGTGCGGATATTTTTGTTTTTCCCAGCCTGTCAGAAGGCAGCAGCCTGGCAACCCTTGAAGCCATGGCCGCAGGCTGTGCCGTCGTCACCACCTTTGATGCTGGAAGCCCGGTGATCAACCAGCAAAGCGGCCTGATTGTACCGCCGCGCAATCCGGGGGCATTGACCACCGCCGTCTCGGCCCTGATCACCACCCCCGCGATGCGACAAAACATTGCCCAGGCCGCTCGCAGCCAGATCAAGAACATGCTTGAAACCGGCTATGGCAACCGGGTCGAGATGGCCTATGACACACTGCTGACCCGCCATGGATAGGATCGCGCACAGCCTCTATCCGCTTTTTTATCCGCTGTGGCTGATTGCCGCCAATCTGACCGCACGCGCGGGCGGCATGATCATTCTTTTGATCCTTGGTCATGGGTTTGCAGCCAACCAGCTTGGTGATTATTTCGCGATGCTGGCTGTGGTCGGGCTTGGCGTTACGGCGGCACAGGTCGGAACCGGACCGCTTTTAATCCGATTACAGCAAGCCGGAAATCTCCGGTGGGCCATGGCCTGTGTTGTCTTGCGCGCGATAATTGCTCTGGGTGCCATCCTTTGGATCATCGTTGAAATGGGCACCGACACCCTTTCGCAATACGGGCCACTTTTGCTGATGCCCATCACGGCGGCCTTGTCACCAGACTGGATCATCTCCGCCCGAACCGAATTTTCCCGGATCAATATGATTGCGTTGATTGCCCAGATGGCCGGGATCGGAATGGCGGCATGGGCGGCACATGCCAGTAACCCCGATTTGCTGTTTGCCGTTGCCCCGGCCATATCGGTCGCAAGCTTGATTTCCTCAATCATTTTTGCCTTTAACCCGGCAAAGGATCGCACAACCGAGCCTCCCGAACATGCGGCTCTGTCACAACAATCCTGCTTTGGCATGATCGGCTTTACCCTGCTTGCGGGTGTTTTACCCAATCTCGATTTTGTCTTGCTGAGTTCCGACACCACGCTGTTTCTCGCCCAGCGCATTTTCCTGATCTGTGCAGCATTTTTAGCGGCCATTTCCGGTGCACTCTTTGCCAAACAGCAACCCGGACATCTGCGCGATATCTGGTTAATCGCACCAATGGTGGCGGCAAGTTTGACCCTCTGGATATGGCCCGATGGCGTTGCCGCGCTGATCTATGCCAAACCAAGCGACGCGCTCATCACCCTTCTTCAAACTGGCGCAATTTGGCCGATCCTCCTGGCTCTGCTCAGTCGGCAGATTTTAATATTGCAGGAACACCCCTCCGCTATGTGGGTCGGCTGGCTGTGCCTGTGCGGCATGATCTTAAGCGCAGCTCTCCTCCCGGCACCGTCACAGGCAAGTGATACCGTTATTTTAATGCAAGTCCGTTTGGCTTTGCTCCTTGCACTACTTTATGTCAGTGGGCTGAAATACCTGCGGCGGGTGATGCCATCATGACCCAGCTTCAAATAGATATCCGCAATCACCGTCTGATATCCGGGCAGTTTGGCGCCATCACGTTTGGCACGTGGGGGATCGAATTTTCCGACCGGCATTCCTTCGCCACCCTGACCGATACGCCGCGCAACGCCCGCCTCTCCAATGACATCTGGCAGTTCCGCCAAGGTCGCTGGCAAACAAGGTTGCACACAGCCCAAACCGACCCCACAACCATCACCGTCCACACCCAATTCACCGCCCTTGACGATGCACCGCTGCAAGACGCCGTTTTGCGCATGGTGTTTGACAAGCATTCCATTGCCCTCGGCGCAATCGCCGGAAAAACCTACCAGCATCGCGACAGTGACAAGTACCGTCTTTTCCCACTAAGTCAGGCACGCGACGTCCGCCTCGTTGGCACAGATGGCAGTGAGATCATCATCACGCTCGATACGTTTGACGGTGCGGGGCGCTTTGCGCCGTATCTCTATTTACGTGATCGCGGTGATCACTGGATTGTGCATGCACGGTTGTTGCCGATAAACCCGGTCGATCACGTCTGGCTACGCTGGGCCAACCGGTTTTTCACCCTGTCGGCTCCCGATCCATTGGCCCGTGCGCTGTGGGACATGCCCGGCGGTCAAAAACTGCTCTGGCGATTGCGCGAACGGTTGGGGCGGCACTGCCCCGAAATTCAGGCCATCCCGCTCAACACTGTTTTGGCCGGTCAAACGCTGTCGCTGGGGGTGACATGTCGCTTCCTGTAACACGCACCAGCATGGCCGAACGCAGCCAACGCCTTGCAAGGCTGATTGCCGATCAGCTTGCCGAACGCCAACAACCCGATGGCACGTTCGAGCAACACAGCTTTTACGCTCCCGCCTTTGCCGCCGCCCTATGGGCACAACTGGACCCAGCACTTTACGCGCATCAGATCGAGGTCGCGTTATCCGCCCTTGAAGCCGAACAGCAAACCCCGCGCTACCACCGCGAATTTATCGAATATGGCCTCCGGCAAATACCGGGCCTTTCTGACAAACGTCTTAACGCCATCCTGCGCACCGCCCCCACCCAATCGCCAGACGTTGCCAATTGGCAGGTGCTTGGCATGATCAACCGGCATCTCTCGCTAAAAAAGGGTGCTGGCAAAAACCGGAAACTCATCAACTGGCTACATTGGGCCTTCATCCGCCTGCGCTATTGGCGCGCCCCGTTTTTCTGGGATCGGCCGACCTGTTTTTCCGGTCAATATCATGCCTTTTGCGCCGCCCTTCTGACCGACAGCCCCGAAGCCGCCCACAGCATCATTGCCGCCAAGGCCACCACGCTGATTGCCGAGCTCTCTGGTGATCATGGCTATGCAAACCTTCTGGGGCGCGGGGCCGGGCAAAATTTTGGTGCGGTGTGTGCGTTATACGCACTCTCGGAACACGGGTTCCAGACCCAAGCCGACGCGGTCCTGTTTCGGCTTGAAAACGCATTTCTCACGACCGGGACATTGCCGCTTAATCTGTTTTCCACCGCAGACCTACCCGATGATCCGGGACCAGCCAACCCGAAGACACCGGGCTGGTACAACTATAACCGCCATGATGATTATCTGGCGTTTGCGGGCTATTGGCTTTTGAAGATTGCGACCACCCCGACAGCCCCAAGACCTCAGCCAACGACCCCAGAGTTAAAAGCGGCACCCATCGCAATCTTTTCAAACGCCACCTATCAGGCGCAGATGTGTCTATGCGGCACACACAGTTTCGATCTCACCCCCTGCCCGGTTGTGCTGTTCGGCGCGGAAAACACCGCATCCTTGCTGTTCGCACCAACCGGAGGCGAAGAAGATACACCCAGCCTGTATGGCCCGGCGTCCATCCCCCTTCCAGCGACCTCGGACGGCAAGTATTTCGCGCAAATTTGCAAAGCATCCAGAACCAAAAACACCGTCCGAATTAATTTCAAACTGGCCGGAGTTTCGGGACAACGGACCATCACGTTTGAGGACACCCAAATCACCATCACCGACAAGATCGCCACCAAATGCGATCTGCTTCGACTGCTGGTGCATCACGACGTAAAGCTGGTGCATATCTCACAACAGCAGCTTCACGCCCCGGACCTAGGCATCTCATTCCATGCGGATCGTGACCTTGTCATAGATGAGACAAACCACTTCACCGCTGCTGGGCTTGCCCGCAGGGTTATCGCGCCCCACACCGATCACGTCACGTTGCGCATATGCTGGGGGACCGACGATGCCTGATGCCATCACCGTCATCACCACCATCCGCGATGGCGACTGTTTTCGTGATCGGTTTTTTGCCAACCTTGCGGTGACTTTACGCGATCAGGATTTTGCGGTAATCTTTGATGATGGCTCTAAATATCCATTGCGGTTGCCGGAATATCTTGCGCAAGACCCGCGTTTCACCCTGATCACGCAGGGCAAGATCGGGCGCGGTGCGGCGCTGAACATCGCCATCAAAGCCGCCCCAACCGATCTGATTGCCATTCAGGATGTTGATGATCTTTCCCGGCCCGGTCGGTTGGCTACCCAAACAGCATTTCTCATGGCCCATCCCGACTGCTTGGTGTTTGGCTGCGCCACATCTGATCGACCTTGGCTCTGGCCACTGCCCCATCGACATATTTCAGCCAAACGCCTCTATCGCGGCAACCCGCTGCACCATTCAACACTGGCCTTTGATAAATCAATTTGGGAACAGGCGGGGGGATATGATCCTGATCTTGCCTGTTGCATCGATCTTGATTTTTACCTGCGCGCGATCGCACGGGCCGAGGCAAAAATCGTCCAGCTCCGCGCAAAGGTCATTGATCGCAACCTTGATCCCAAAACCCGGTTCTTTGCCAGGATTGATCCCGAAATCTATCACCACACCCGTGATCAGGTTCTCGCACGCTATCGCGATAAAATCCGCGACCTACCGTTTTCAGCGCCGACATCCAAACCAAAATGCATTGCCATGGTCCAACTCCCCCCGCCCATGCATGGTGCTGCGGTAATGAACCTGCAGGCGGTTGACGCACTTGCGCGTTGCTCGGACCTGACACTGATTGAACTGCGCTTTGGCAAAGACCTTGGCGGTATTGCAAAATTCTCATGCCGCAAAGTCGCCCTTGCCCTGTGGTTGCTGGTTAAATTGGGCTTCCTCCTGCCCCGCGCCAAGGCATTTTACATCTGCTTTGCCCCGTCAGGTGCCGCCTTTTACCGCGATTGTCTTTATGTCCTGCTGGCCAAGCTGTTTGGCGTTCCGGCGATCTTGCATCTGCACGGACGGGGCTTGGCAGCGATGGGTCAAAACCGAGGGGTTGCCCGACTGCAACGGTTGGTTTTCGCCAATCAAACCGCGATTGTGCTCGGCTCAAGATTGATGGATGAAGTTGACAGCCTGCCCTGCACCAAGGTCATTATACCAAACGCCCTACCCACTCGCACTTTTGCGCCCCAAGGCACCGCAAAGTGGACGGCACACCAACCGGTCAGGCTGCTCTATCTCTCTAACCTGTTTCGCGCCAAGGGCATTGAAACCCTGCTCAAAGCCACTGCACTACTGATCAAAGACGGTGTTGCGGTGACACTCGACATTGCCGGTGCGCCGGGCGACATTACCGCACAGAAACTCAAGCACCTTCTGTCCGAACATGCGATTGCGCACATCGCGACCTATCACGGGGCAGTCAATGCGGATCAGCGCATGGCATTGTTTGAAACGACCGACCTGTTTGTCTTTCCCAGCAATTACCCCAACGAGGCCCAGCCGCTTGTTGTGCTGGAGGCCATGGCCGCCGGTGTACCGGTGATCACCAGCAATATCGCCACCCTGCCCGAATTTGTCCGTGATGGTGAAACCGGGCGGTTATGTCAGCCCGATGATCCTGACAAATTGGCACACACGATCAAGCAGGCCATCGACAGCCCCGACCAAACATATACCATGGCACAGGCCGCAGGCTTCATGTGCCAAACCGATTTCACCATGGATCGTTTTGCACGTGATATCTGCGGCGTTATGGGTAGAGTCTGTAAAATGGAACCTGCCCCAAAAGAAGGACCCGACAAAAATGACCCGTGACGAGTTCAATGATTTTTGCAAATCCCTGCCCCATGCAACCCATGTTGTGCAATGGGGTGGTGCGGATGTCTGGAAGGTGGGCGGCAAGGTTTTTGCCATCGGCGGCTGGACCAAAACCGATACGCTGGGCATCACTTTCAAGACATCTGAAATCGGTTATGAGGTCCTAAAGGATCAACCCGGTTTGCGACCGGCACCGTATCTGGCGTCGCGTGGGATGAAATGGATCCAGCATTACGACATACCGGACCTTGCCGATGACGACCTTAAAAGTCACATCGAAAGTTCGCACCGCATTGTTTTCAAAGGACTAACCAAGAAACTGCAGCGCGAGCTTACTCTTCACCAAAAGTGAATAATCACGCCGATTATATCGGTCTACAGACGCCAAAGGTCGATATCAGCCGGCACCCCATCACGCGGCAAAACAGCACGCACATCAGCAACAAATCCCCTGCCATCTTTCAGCAGGCTTTGCACCAGTGGCCAGCCCTTGGTGACATATTCCTTATGCGATACCGCCAGCACCAGCGCATCGGCCGGTTTGAGGTCATTGTCGCCATAAAGCTCCAGGCCATCAAACTCATGCGCGACTTCAGCCTTGTCGGCATGTATGTCATGGACCTGCACCGTGATGCCGGCATCTTCCAGCTCACGGATGATGTCAATCACGCGGGTATTGCGGATGTCTGGCACATCTTCCTTAAAGGTCAGGCCCAGCACAGTCACGGTCGGGTTTTTGGTTGCCCCTTCACGCAGCAACGCGCGGATGACTTTATTGGCAACAACCTCGCCCATGCCATCATTCACCCGACGGCCGGCCAGAACCACCTGCGGGTAATAGCCAAGTTCTTCGGATTTATGGGTCAGGTAATAGGGGTCCACCCCGATGCAATGCCCGCCGACAAGCCCCGGCGTGAATTTAAGAAAATTCCACTTGGTCCCGGCTGCTTCAAGCACATCACGGGTATCAATGCCCGCACGGTCAAAGATCAGCGACAATTCATTCATCAGCGCGATATTCAAATCACGCTGGGTGTTTTCAATCACCTTGGCAGCCTCGGCTGCCTTGATCGTCGGCGCCTTGTGAATACCAGCCGTGACAACACTGCCATAGACATCCGCCACAATATCAAGGGTCGCCTTGTCCTGACCCGATACAACCTTGGTGATCGTCGTAAAGCGATGTTCGCGGTCGCCCGGATTGATCCGTTCAGGCGAATAGCCAACCGTAAAATCAGTGCCCGATTTCAGCCCGGAAATCTTTTCAAGGATCGGCACGCATTCTTCCTCGGTCGCACCGGGATAAACCGTGCTTTCATAGACAACGATGTCGCCCTTTTTAAGAATGGCGCCAACGGTTTTTGAGGCCGAACGAAGCGGGGAAAGATCGGGGCGGTTGGAACTGTCAATCGGGGTTGGCACGGTGACAATATGGAAATCAGCCTTCGCCAGATCCTGCGGATCATCGCTGATCAAAAGATCGGCTGCCGCCAACTCATGCGCGTCAACTTCGCCGGTGGCATCATGACCGGCTTTCAGCTGTTCAATGCGGGATGTGTTAATATCAAAGGCAACGGTACGCCCGATGGCCGTGCCAAAAGCCACCGCAACCGGCAACCCGACATAGCCCAACCCGATAACAGAAATCTTGCGTCCATGGCTCATTGCTCAACCCTTGAAATGAAGTCTGACTGACTTCTAGCCAGACTGGCCATACCCGTCAATAAAAGAGCAAAGCCCAAACTGCTTTAAGGAATCAAAAAAATATGTGATAGAATAAATCTTTGGAAAATCAATCCGTTGCTCATGCGAAAATTATCTTCCATCATTCTCATGGCTGTTTTTTGCCTTGGCGTCGGCATCCACGGTGCCCGCGCAGACAGTACCCCGGTGCGCATTGTCCTGCCCTATATCCCGCTGATGGCCGAAGGCCCGACCGAGGGATTTTTCATCGAGATGTATCAGGAAATCGCCAAGCGCACGGATAAGGACATCGTGATTGACGTTGCGCCCCCTCGTCGCGCGGTTCAGGCCTTTGTATCTGGCGACTATGATGCCTTGGGCGCCTTCCCGTCACTGACCGCCCTGCCGGTATCACTGGCATCCGTGCCCTTTTACCTGCGCGAAAACCTGATCTTCTATAAATCAGGTTACTTTCCTGCGGACAGCCTTCAACATCCTGACAATCTGGCCGGACACAATGTTGGCCTTTCGGCCTACCCTTATCCCCCCGCCATCACCAATCTTGCGGGGGTTAATTTTGAACGCGCCCCCAATGATCAGTCGCTTTTGCGCATGCTTGCCAATGGCCGACTTGACGCCGCGATCCTTGAAAAGTTCTCGGGCTTTCATCTGCGCGATCAGTTGGGTCTTTCCGATGTGATTGATATCGCGGATGTCTCGGTCACAACGGAAAATATATTCCCCCTGTTTCAGGCCAACCGACAGGGCATTGAGAACCAGAAAGTCTTTAATCTGGCGCTCTATGACATGCTGTGCGACGGAACGTTGGCAACCCTTTTTGGACGAGATGACGTTGTGCCCGACTTGTCGCTTCTTGAACGCGACATCCCGGTGCAAAACCAGCGCAAGGACTGTGTTGCGTCCGGCTCCAACAAGACCCGGTAAACAAAGCAGGGCGCGTCATATCAACGCGCCCTGTTTGAAAACCGATCGCAGTAAGGGACTTAGCCCTTGACCACGATATTGAGCAATTTCGGGGTCGGCTTGGCGATATAAATCACCTTGACGATTTCCTTGCCTTCAAGATGGCGGGCGATGTTTTCGTCTGATTTGGCAAGGGCTTCGACCGTTGCCTGATCGGCACCTGCTGCGACCATTACCGATGCACGTTTTTTGCCATTGATCTGAACCGGGACTTCAAATTCGTCGTCCTTGGCTTTTTCGGCATCAAATTCCGGCCAATCAAACTTGATCACCGATTTTTTGGTGCCGAATTCATCGGCGGCCAAGCGGCTCATAAGCTCCTCGCCCAGATGCGGGGCAAACGGGGCCATCATCAATGCCAACGCCTTGGCATGATCATCATGCACCGCATCCTGTTTGGTCAACGCATTGGTCAGTTCGATCAAGGCGGCAATCGCGGTGTTATGGCGAAGCTCGGCCACGTCCTTGGTCACCTTGGCGATGGTTTTATGCAGGATCGTTTCGATCTTGCCATCCACCGCATCGGTGCGCTCCATCTGGGTGGTGACTTTCCAGACGTTGGAGAGGAACCGCATCATGCCGATAATCGCATCGGACTGCCACGGTTTGGAGCTATCAAGCGGCCCCATATACATCTCGTATGTCCGGAAGGTATCAATCGTATATTGATCGCAGATTTCTTCGGGCGGAATGCCGTTTTTATAACGCTTGCCCATCTTGCCCGGAACCGTCGTCAGGGCTTCGTTGGTTTTGGCGTTAAACGGCTGCTTTTTGCCATCGACATCACGCATTTCAACGTCATGGATATCAACATAAACGCCGCGCGCATCGGTATAGGCATCGGCGGTAATCATGCCCTGATTAAACAGTTTCTGGAACGGCTCAGGCGTGCCCACATGGCCAAGGTCAAACAGGACCTTGTGCCAGAAACGTGAGTACAGCAGATGAAGCACAGCATGCTCCGCCCCGCCAACATAAAGATCAACCGCGCCGGGTTTCGGATTACCCTTGTCATCGGTGGTGTTGGCCCAATAAGCCGCCGCCGCATCAGACGCAAAGGCATCCGTGTTGTTGGCATCGAAATAGCGCAGGTAATACCAGCACGACCCCGCCCAGTTGGGCATAGAGTTGGCATCGCGTTTAAAGGCGCGCACTTCGTATTCCGCACCATCATGGGTATGGGTGGAACCCACAGCCGCATCAACCGGCAGAACCGAACCATCGGAAAGCACAATCCCGGTCACCGCCATCCAGTCCTTGGCACGTGCCAAGGGCGGTTCTGGCTCCGAGTTGGGATCTTCGTTTGATTGCGGTTTGAAATCGGTCATTTCGGGCAAGACAACCGGCAAAGCGGCCTCTGCCACACCATGCACCTGCCCGGTTTTTTCATCAAACAGCACCGGGAACGGTTCGCCCCAATAGCGTTGACGCGAAAACAGCCAGTCACGCAGTTTATACTGCACCCGGCCCCGGCCAATATTCTTGGCTTCCATCCAGTCAATGATCGCCGCCTTGGCATCCGGGGTCGAAAGCCCGTTCAGCGATACTTCGTCATTGGCGGAATTGATCGTATCGCCGGTGTCGGTCTGGGCGATCTTAAATTGCCCCGGTGCCGTTTCATAAAGGGCCAGCAATGCCGCATCATCAAGGTCATCGGTGTCCGCCGGTGCATTGGCGCGCAGCCAGCTATCGGACGGCTTGGTGGTCGCCTTGATCGGCAGGTTGAATTTATGGGCAAATTCAAAATCGCGCTGATCACCGGCGGGAACCGCCATGATAGCACCCGTGCCATAGCCCATCAGGACGTAATCGGCAATCCAGACCGGGATGTCTTCGCCGGTCACCGGATTGGTGGCGTGTGCGCCAATAAACACGCCGGTTTTTTCACGGTTGGCTTCGTCCTTGGACGACACCGGCCCGGCCAATTTCACCTGTTCGCGGTATGCCGCGACCGCGTCCTTGGCGTCTGCGCTGGTCAGCTTATCGACCAACGGATGTTCCGGGGCCAGAACCATATAGGTCGCACCAAAGATGGTGTCGGGCCGCGTGGTATAGACCGCGATTTTGTCGGCATCCCCGCTGGTCAGTGTGACCGGGAAGTTGACGCGCGCGCCAACCGAACGCCCGATCCAGCCCTTTTGCATTTCAACAACGCCGTTGGGCCAATCAAGCCCTTCCAGATCACCGACCAGACGGTCGGCATAATCGGTAATGCGCAACATCCACTGTTTGAGCGGACGTTTATAAACCGGGTAATCCCCGCGTTCGGATTTGCCGTCATTGGTGACTTCTTCGTTCGACAATACCGTGCCCAGCATCGGGCACCAATTGACCGGCACTTCATCGACATAGGCCAGACGCCCGCGATCAATTGCGCGGTCAATTTCCGCCCCTTCGGCCTTGGTCCCATCGCCAATCACGGCTTTGGGTTGCGGAACACCATCTTCGTCAAGCAACCATTCGCCAGATTCCAAAAGCGGGCGCAGTTCGGCAATCGGGCGCGCACGGCCTGAAATGGTCTGGCCTTGCGGGCCTTTCCATTCAACCGTCGGGTCATAGAAGCTGTTGAAAAGTTGCAGGAAAATCCACTGCGTCCATTTGTAATAATCAACGTCGGTCGAGGCAAAACGACGATGCGGATCATGGCCAAGGCCGATGACCTGGAGCTGACGCAGCATATTTTCAATGTTGGCTTCGGTGGTGATGCGCGGATGCTGGCCGGTTTGGATGGCGAATTGTTCAGCCGGCAGGCCAAAGGCATCAAACCCCATGGAATGCAGCACGTTATAGCCGCGCATGCGCTCAAAGCGGGCCTTTACATCGGTCGCGATATAGCCCAGCGGATGGCCGATATGCAGGCCAACCCCGCTTGGATAGGGGAACATATCAAGGATGACGCTTTTCTTCTTGGACGCGTCAAAATCGGCATCGCCGGGATTTGGCGTGCGATAGGTATCGTTTTCGCGCCAATATATCTGCCAGCGCTTTTCGAATTCCTGCGCACTTTCCTGATAGTTCGCCACGCTCACTCAACTCCTGCCTATCGGGTCCCGTTTGTTGGCCTCGGGCGCGGATCATAAAGGCGCGCCTGCCATACCAAATTGGGTTACATATAAATCTGAACCTGTGTTCATAAGCGGGCTTTGGCCGCTGTGCAACATCAGATCACATGAAATCGGCGCAAATACTGTTAATTTCACACCCCATCCCCGCACCATCGCTTGAAGCGATCCCCACCTTAAATGCAGGGCGGCATTGCAGACCCATCAACCCGAAATTTCGCAACACCACTGGATTTTTACCCCCATCCATGCCATATTAGGGGTTGGTATTTACCAAGTCGTTGATTGTGCACGGATTTGGCGTGCGCATCGGTGCTTGGGTCCACGTGCAGTCGTGTGGCACAGCTTTCAACGCTCTCGTCCAGGGAGGACGAATATGGATATCACCATTGGCGGCCTGACGTCCCAGCAAACCGGCGCTTCTTCGCGCTCGGCGCAATCGTATTTGCCCGGTCAAAGTGACGCGGACAAAACCGGGAACAACGGCACCTCGGCCTTTGCGGCCGCGACATCGGTTTCCCTGTCCTCTCAATCGGCCAATCTTTTATCGGCTGATAAGATCGTCGCGGCGATCAATGAAAGCCTGTCGTCAACCGGCATTTCCATTCAGGGTGCCGATCCCAGTGATTACACCCCCGAAGCCGTGGCTGATCGTATTCTGGCCCGTGTTGGTGATTTGATTGCGGCGAATTCCGATACCGAAGGCGAAGCCCGCGAGATTTTCGAAAAGGCCAGCGAAGGCATTAAACGCGGCCTTGATGATGCGCGTGAGTTCCTTGAAGGCCTTGGTGCGCTGAATGAGCAAATCAACGGCAACATCACCGAAACCGAAGACCGCCTGAACGAAGGCCTTAAATCCATCGAGCAGCGCCTGACCGAGCTTTATAACAGCAGCCCGTCAGAAGAAGCCGCCAACATCACCCCGGAACGTGACGAGCAGGTCCTGCAATCGCAGGTCACCCAGACCGCACAGGCAAGCCAAGCCTATGCCGAGTCCGCCACCAACGCCCAGCGCAATGCGCCACGGTATGGGACGAACGGGTAAACCTAAATCTTTTGCTTGCTTAAACTTTTCGAAAACCGGTGCCTACGGCACCGGTTTTCGCGTATTAAACTAATCTCAGCGTTACCTACAACCTTAAAAAGGTATCTCCACCGAATAGAGAAACTATGAAATTAACTTTGATCTGATACAAACACATGAAAAAATCGACCTCTTTATTCGGCCTGTGCTCGTTAAATATCACTTCAGATTTCGTCGTGATGCTGGACAATCCCATGAGAACAAGGCGAATAAATGTCCCCCCTGCAAGTCTCTTAAGCGAACCAAAAACAAGGCAAAATTTTATCTCACGATTAACGATGGATTTCACAAAACCATTCCGGTATCGTCCTTATAACAAATGTATTTGTATGCACGCTTTATGGGAATAGAGAATGAAAAAATTTTCTAAATTCGTGCAAAAAATATTATTAGCAAAAGTTAGTTGATGCCGCTCAAACTTTGAACTGCGAGGAAGATGCCTGAATTCCGCCCCATATATAAATCTCATGCAATTGAAAAATGTGCGGCAACGGTTGCATTTGGCGATCAGCTGCCAAAGAAAGTATTTGGTCAATTGCTAGAGAGTGCGACCCCGCTTTTAACTGCTAATGGGCTTGTGCAAGGTCAGCAACCATCCGGATTTCAGTTTGATGTGGCGACTGGTAAGGTCTCTCCAATTGACGGTCATGGTCCAACGCAGTTCTCGTCAGAAAACAATGTTGTACAACTACATGTGTTACCAGACGCTATAGTTTGGGGAACTAAACAATACCTGCGTTGGAAAAATTTTAGGCAAGACTTTCAGAAAAGCACTGAACCATTATTAAGCGAGTTTGATAAAGCAACAAACGTTTCCTCAATCAAACTCGAATACTGGGATCGTTTTTTCTGGCAAGGAAATTGGGATGACCTAGACATCAAAAAACTATTGAAGTCCGATAGTGAACTCTCAATCAAGGCGGCAGGACAATTTTCCCGAGAATGGCATAATCATGTTGGTTGGTTTGAGACAAAAAATTTTGGTCGACGGTTAATAAATGTTAATATTGACTTGATTAGCATAAACTCACCTACAGCTACTGATCAACCCAGTGTTGGTATATATACAATGGTTCACGATCAAACTCGGACAGATGCAGAAAGAGATGAATTAAACACATTGAGTTTAATAAAGCGTTTTGACCAAATACACGACGAGATGAAGCACTTGTTGTCGCAAGTTCTAACGCCCAGTGCTTCAGAAATGATCAATTTAAATTCAGGTGAATGAATATGCCTCAACTGAATTTTTCAATAAAAAGCGAAAGCTACCTTACCGCAGACAGTATAACTCTTACTAGAGAAATAGGTGAGGTAGCATCAAGCACTTACATTAATTCCATGAACTCAATTCAAAACCCTCCTGACCATTATTTTTTAATTAGTGCACGTTCGACAAAGTCGGAACCCTATGAGTTAGTAGTCGACCAAAGTGTTCAGATTTCAGAAAACTCAACAACGGCGAACCCAACGCAGCATACTGATTTTGATCCACTATCGATGATTCAGTACCGCGATACTTGGCTGAACAATTGCTTGGAAGCCATCAACGCGCACAAACACCTCAAAGACGGTTGGGACGGAGCATTGGCTCCAGCACCAGAGAACGCATCTTTAACGACCGCAGAATTTTTAGCACTTGGATTCAGCTATTTAGATAGCCATCTAAGACCAAGTTTCTCTGTCGACTCAGAAGGTTGCCCCGGGTTTTCTCTGTACAATGACCACATATACCTGCACCTAACCATTGACGCTCCAGAGCTGATCTCTTGGTACGTTGTAAAAGACAAACAAGAATCATTTGGAGACGATGTACTAGTCAATGGAATTAATTTTGTAACCGTAGCGGCTAAAATTTTAAAGTAGGCTAAATGTCATGTGAGGCGTGCAGAGCGGCATTATCTGCAACTGAAGACAAGGTTAATGAAGTTAACAAATGCACATCCGAGCCCTGCGGATGTGAAAAATACCGCGCATCTGAAAACTCCCCCGGTCCTGTTCTAGATGAGGAAACCTTAAACTATTTGGTTCCTACTCCAGATGGAAGAACCGAGAGCGGGCACATAAATCCTTTATTCATGAATCAAGTAGCACTTAATGGCCTAAGTGTATTACGTAACACAGCGTCAAATTCAGAGTTTGAGCTTACGATCAAACAACTTCGCCCAAGATGGGAATCTAAAGAACGCAAACTCGAAGGGATAGTCTCGTTTGATGCTCGATCCGTCCGATACCTTGAGGGTAAGCGTTTGTGTTGTATCTACGACACCGCACTACCAGATAAACCAAACCATGCAGATGTCATGTCAGCTCCTTGGACAGGTCCTGAACAAGTATTAACTCGAAGGCAATTAAGCCAGCGCAAGAAAATCGTAATTAAAGAAATCATAGATCAAATCGGAACGAACTTTTCATCTGCTGCCAGCTTCCGTGACGGTTCTCTAATCCTTACTACAAAATCTGATTGATTATGGCGATCTAGAACTACATCTCCTCAGACTGGATCAATTGGACCAATCACCCTGCCCCCTCAGCCGAGAAAATCAATCGCCATATGATTGAGGCGGTTGATCTGGCTGATATTGCCCCCGCGCGAAACAGTGCGTTGGCGGCACTTGATCTGGCATCTGGGCGTGATAAACCAGCAATCCCTCTACCCACCCGGCTTAACTGAACCGGGACCACGGCCATCCATATGCCCCCGGAAACAATTTTCGGCCTGCATCCTGAATGCGGTTAAACGCGTTTTCGGCCATAAAGCCCGAGACAAACGCCATGAAGGTTACTAGATACGGGCTATACGGACCTGACCGCTGCCATCCGGGTCGCCTTGGGCCCGCATCAGCATCCCAGCATCTGAAAACAGAAAAACCGCAATCGCGGCGGCACTCCCCTTGCCAATCACGACCGTATCAAATCGGCCTCAAAGCCCCATACCTGATGCGTCGTCATTATCGCGGATTTTGAAAATCTTGTGCCCGGCATCCTGAATTTTGCTAAAGGCGTCCTTGGCCATAAAGCCCGAGACAAATGCCATGAAGGTCACAAGATACGGGCTGATATCGACCTGGCCGCTGCCATTCGGCCCACCTTGGGTCAGCATCAGCATCCCGGCTTCTGAGAACAGGAAAATCGCAATTGCGGCCGCAATCCCTTCTCCGGTCATCATCAGGAGACGGGCCGAGGCCATAAGGCCATGCGCGGTGTTATCCGGTGCAGTGTCAAAGGGCCTATGGGGCACATATGCTGCTGGGTCGTGCTGGTCCGAGCTCGGCTGGTTTGAGCTTGGTTGGTCTGAACTGGGTTGGTCCGAACCGGGTTGAGGTGGGCCGGGGTCTATGTTTGGCGGCGTCTCTTTTGATCTGTGCCCAAAATTCTGGCGGGTGAAGGCAACCACCGCCCCCAATCCCCCGGCCGCAACCGTGACCAGCAGGGTCAGCATGATGGTGGGCAATTGCACCAGAATGGACAGAAAACCGCCAATCGGGTTCTGAAACAGGGCGACAAGGGCGGAAAGATCGATCTCCTTTTTGGTCTTGCTCTGCGCAAGTTCTGTTTCGATCTCGTCAATCTGAGCCTGCATGTTGCGTAAAATCTTGTCGACCTGGCGTTGCTCCGCCCGGATGTTTTCCCACACGACCCGCGACTGGATGTTTTGATCATCAAAGTGTCGAAACGTTTTGCCAAGCTGATCAACCGTGTCATAGACTCCTTGTTCAAACGTGCTGACAACCGTTAAGCCGATATCGCCTGTCGTGCCTGCAAAGGCCAGTTTGGCCAGAGCAGCGCGAAGGGCGGCAACGACCAATGCCCCGTCATCTGCGTGCAGTCCACCGGATGTCTCCGTGTCGCCGTTATTTTGATCAGAAAGCGGGGTTTGATCAGAAGACGGGTTTTGTTTTTGCGCCTGAAAGCGGGCGACAAAATCATGTGCCATCGTCATGGCGTCAAGGTAGGCAGCGGCAAAATCATCCTCAAACGTTGCGCGGTTTTGCGTTACGGTTGTGCTTAGGGCGGCGGCACCATCATAGGCCTGCCAGAAGGCGGCCATCGCATCTTTGCGAAGGGTCAGACCGACGCGGAATTTTTCAAGTGCAGCAGTATTTGTTTTGCGGATATCGCTTTGTAATTGCTTGATTTCTTCGTGAAGTTCGGCCTCGTAGAAGCTTTGGCGGATCATGCGTTCCAGATCACCGGGCGCGGAGGTGGCGATTTCACGGCTGAGCATGTCGCGCTGAATATCGGCGGTGAACCCGGCAAACAGGGTCACGACAAATCCAACATACAACACACAGGCCAGGCTCATCAGAATCCCGGCACTGCCAAGGCGTGCGAGTGCTGTGTTGGTCTCTTTCTGAAGGGACATGGTGCCTCTCACGTCGCAATTTATGCGGGCATCGGTTTATTGACGCGTGGCCATCGCACATGTGAGGGGCGCATTGGGGGAAATCGGTCTTTCTTTCGCCCCATCTTTCCCCCTATTGTCGTCGCATCTTTAAACCGACAGCTCGGATGATCATGACCCATCAGGACCAAACGACGTGGCACAACCTTTCCTCTGACTGGATCAACTGGGCGGATCGCCTTGCCCCGGCGGCGGGGAAAATCAATCGTCATATGATTGAGGCGGTTGATCTGCCCGCCCTTGCCCATGCGCGAGGCGGGGCGGATTTGGCCGTTCTTGATCTGGCATCCGGGGTCGGTGAACCGGCCTTTACCTTTGCCCGGGCCCTGTCGGGGCAGCGCGATGTTAGCGCTAACACACCAGGTATTACCGGCCATGTCACCGCCACCGATATCGTGCCCGAGATGTGCGACGGATTAAGTGCACGCGCCCAAGAAGACGGCATTGCCAACATCACCGTCATGCCCGCCAATATGGAAAACCTGCCGTTTGACGACCAGTCGTTTGATGTGGTGTCGTGCCGGTTTGGCGTGATGTTTTGTGACGATCCGGATTTGGCGTTGCGTGAAAGTCACCGGGTGTTGCGGGCTGGTGGCCGGGCCGTCTTTATGGTCTGGGCGCCGTTGGTCGATAATCCACTTTTTGCCGCGATGGATGCGGTGCTGGGCAATATTCTTGGCATCGGGTTTGATAAGGCCGGGCTTGATCCGTTTAGCTTTGGCAATGTCGATCAGTCGATGATGCGCCTTGAAAGTGCCGGGTTTCGGGGCATTCAGGCCACCACCCACAGCCCGGCGGGGCGTATTCCCGAAACGGTGGCATTTTGGAAACCGCAGATGGACATGCTGTTTGGCCATATCCTGCGCGAAGCATCGGATATGGAGATGGGCGCACTTAATGCGGCGATGTTTGAAACACTTTCGCCCTATGTCGAAGACGGCCATTTTCAGGTTCCGATTTGTTTTCATGTGCTTAGCGGAACGCACGCCTAATCAACCGTGTTTTTAACCGGCAATTTTGATCAAAAGCCAAGCATCCCTGCCAATGTGACATGGTGGAGATACTTGGTTTTTTCTTGCCTTTTTACCGATGGCGTGGCACACCGCGCACCCTTGGAACGATGTAACGTTCCCCTGTCGTAGCACCAGGTTAAAAACACGAAAGACATATGACTATGAAGACGATTGTCGTCTGCTCTGGCGGGCTTGATTCCGTAACCCTGGCCTATAAGGTCGCGGCCGAGCATAAGCTCCATTCCCTGATTTCGTTCGATTATGGCCAACGCCATAAAAAGGAACTTGATTACGCCGCGCGTACCGCGCGTGATCTTGGGGTTAAACATCACATTGTGGATTTGACCTCGGTCGGTGCCCTTTTGGGTGGATCGTCGCTAACCAGTGATGAGATTGATGTGCCCGATGGCCATTACGCGCAAGAAACCATGCGCATCACCGTGGTGCCCAACCGCAATGCCATCATGCTGGCCGTGGCCTTTGGTGCGGCGGCAAGTGCCGGGGCCGATGCGGTGGCGACCGCCGTACATGGCGGCGATCATTTCATCTATCCTGATTGCCGCCCGGATTTCATCAATGCGTTTGGGGCGATGCAAAACCATGCGCTTGACGGTGTTAAGGACGTTTCGCTTTATACGCCGTTTGTCCATGTATCAAAGGCCGACATCGCCCTTGAGGCCGGGCGCCTTGGCGTGCCGATTGACCTGACATGGTCGTGCTACAAGGGCCATGACACCCATTGCGGACGATGTGGTACCTGTGTTGAGCGACGCGAAGCGCTTGAGCTGGCGTGTGTGAAAGATCCGACGGTTTATGAGGATCGCGAGTACTGGAAACAGGCCCACGCCGAGCATGTGGCGCGCAAGTTTGCCCGTCAGAACGCACCGGGATAACGCGGCGAATTAATCCTCATACAATTTATGTGCGGCCATAGATGCCCGCCGAAGCTGTCATGACGGGACTTCCTTTGTAAAAAGGAACGTAGGTCATTCCCGCGCAGGCGGGAACCTCGATCCGCATGGTCGCCGCATCAAAGAAACACCGAAAGAAATCCGATGTTTACCATCACCAAGCAATTCGCCTTTTCCGCCAGCCATCAATTGGCCGGGCTTGATGCCGACCACCCCTGTTCGCGCCTGCATGGCCATAACTATATTGTCGAGGTGGAGCTTAAGGGTGAGACCCTTGATGCGCGCGGGTTCGTGCGTGATTACCGCGAACTTGGGCCGCTTAAGCGCCTGATTGATGATGAATTTGATCACCGGCACCTCAATGAAGTTCTGGGTCACGATCATCCGACGGCCGAGCAACTGGCCCTGTTTTTCTATGACTGGGCCCATGATCGCTGGCCGGAAGTATCCGCCGTGCGGGTGTCGGAAACGCCAAAAACATGGGCGGAATATCGGCCATGAGTGCACATGATCCAAACCTTGCCGCACTTTCAGACACACAGGATAAAAACGGTAAAATCCGCATATCGGAGATTTTCGGCCCCACCGTGCAGGGCGAAGGCACCCTGATTGGCATGCCGACGGTGTTTGTGCGCACGGGCGGCTGTGATTTTCGCTGTTCGTGGTGTGATACGCTCTATGCGGTTGATCCGGCCTTTCGCGCCGACTGGAAACCGATGCGCGCAGAGGCCGTACTTGATGAAGTCAAAAAACTGACCGGTGGTGCGCCGATCCTGATCACGCTGTCGGGCGGCAATCCGGCGATCCAGCCGCTGGGCCGGTTGATTGAGCTCGGTCAGAAAGAAGGCTTTAGCTTTGCGATTGAAACGCAGGGCAGTATTGCCAAGGACTGGTTTGCCGATCTGAATTACCTGACCATCAGCCCCAAACCGCCCAGTGCCTCGACCAGCTTTGACGCCGATGCGCTTAACGCCTGCATTGATGCGGCCAATGCCAAGGGGATGCTTTCCGGCCCGGCGATTACGTTGAAATTCCCGGTGCGCGATGATGCCGACCTTCTGTTTGCCGATCACGTGCGCCGTCTTCACACCGGCATTCCGGTCTGTGTGCAGCCGGTCAACACAACGCCGGCGGAACCCCACCCCGATGGCGCGGACGGTGTTGATCTTGAAGGGCTGACCGCGCGCTATCGCTGGCTGGTCGATGAGGTGGCCAAACGCAAATGGTTTGATGTGCGCGTATTGCCGCAATGGCATGTGCATGTCTGGGGCAATCTGCGCGGGGTATAGGGATCGGCGGCTGGGTGCATTGGTTTTATTTCATCAGATGATATGAAAATATATTTTATCCCAAATTGCTGATCCTTATCATGGGGATGGCGGTTGTCGGTGCCACTGGATCGATCATCACGATTTGCTATTGCGCCGATCCTCTACATTTCCAAGAAGGAAGCGCATTTTGTGCTTCACCATGGAAAGTACAGATCATGTCATTTCGCGATTTTTCCAAAACCCATCCCGAGACGGTCAAAAACATCCCCATTCAGCCATTGGACGGCGTCGCACGCGATGCGCCCGGATCGCTGCCCGATAAATCGGCCGCCGAACACGCCCCGATGCCCGCCCCGCATCAAGGTGCGAACGACTGATCTTTGATCTTTGCACGGACGGAGGGGCATGCCCCTCCGTCGTTGTTTTATCGTTCGCCAACGTTACAGGGCACCAAAGCCATGACCATTTCGCGCACATCCAACCAGACAGTGACGTTCCGCCATCCGTTTCAGCTTAGCGGGTTTAAAGACCTTTTTCCGGCAGGGAAATACGTGGTCGACACCACCGAGGAGCTGATCGAAAGCGTCTCGATCACGGCCTATCGCCGGGTGTCAACGGAACTGCACCTGCGGACCAAAATCAACGGCATGATGTCCGAACGGATTTTAAGCGTCACTCCGACGGATCTGGACGCCGCCCTTGCCAAGGATGCAGCCTTTTTGGATGCACCATCCACCCCGACCGACATTCTAAACCACTAAAAAAATGTGTAATTCCAAATACATGGCGGGTATGGAATTGCACATTCGCGGCAACCTTACCATATTATAGATATAAGCTATTTCGCGTCTAACTTGCAAAATAGCACGCATGTTGTTTCAGGGTCCCTGCCCGCAACAGGATGCCCCGAAAGATCGGGATCTTAAAATCGGGAACACGGGCCCTGTCAAACTGCCGGAACGCTTTGCGTATCAACAGATCGCATCGCGACGCGCCGGTTGCTCGAAGGAGCCATGATCATGAGCATTACCCGCACAACCCATCGCACGGTGACGTTCTTTCATCCAACCCACCTGCCCGGTCATGACGGATTGCTGCCCGCAGGTGAATATGAGATCGATACGCTTGAAAAGCTTGATCTTGACGCCCCCATGCGCCGCTACATAGCGCTGGAATGTCATGTCCATATCTGGTCGGACAAAGACAAAAGCGAAGCCACCAACATCCTGACCGTTGATCCGCAGAAGCTTGAGGCGGCACTTGCCCTTGATTCTGATCCGCTGCGCGCTGCTGATCGCAAGCAAATGATCATATCGCATGGTGGTCAGCCAGAGGATGATGCGGCCTGAGAAAGCCTTAGCCAAACCCGATAGAGGTCGCTCACCCCAACCCCGGAACCTTGCCCCCGCCCGTATATGTTACGGCAACCTGATCTGTGGCATCAGCCAGCCGTGATCTTGCAAGAGCTTCACACCTTCAAACACCGGGATTGCGATTAGAAACCACAGGGCATCACGTGTGGTGGCAAGATATGATGATGGTTGGCAGATCAGTTTGTTTTCATCCTGCCAGCGGAACCAGGTCGGCCGAAAGCGTGCCACCGTGTTTTGATACCGCGTGAAAACCACGCCGAACCGTTCAGCCAACATTGCCTCTTCACGCAAAACGACGCTTCGAAGCACCAGCCAGCATCCCAGGGCAAAGATAAACCCCATCACCACACTGCCGGTCTGTGCCCCACACCCGAAAGCGCCAATAAAGCTGAAAACATAAAGCGGATTGCGACAGATTGAATATGGACCGCGCGTCACCAGTTCGGTTCTCTTGCGTCCGCCAATATAAAGTGAACACCACCCGCGACCGAAAATACAGATTGCAATCGCAACAACTCCAATCGTCGTGATCATCTGGTGAACATAGCCTTCGCGGGCAGCCATCGATTGACTTCCGGCCACCAAAACCAAGAGCATCACGACCCCAATCCGCAGAACCAATTTTCGACGACGCTGTATCTGTCGCAGATCATCGACCGTCGGCGCTATGATTTTTGTCCCTTTATTGGGGGAACGGGCCTTAGACTGGCGATACATTTTCTCGAGCTCCTGCACTAAAAACTGCAGAAGCTTTATCGTCAAATTACTGTTATGGCGTCCTAGGCTGCATATCTGGTCGTTCGGGTGCTACATCGGACGCTTCGGGTTGTTGGTTTTCCGCCTTCTTTGCCGCCTCACGCACCGCACTTGGTGTTTCGCCGGTCATTTTCTTAAACGCCAGATTGAACGTCGATTTCGAATTGAACCCGACACTGAGTGCCACATCAAGAATGGTGCGATCAGGCTCCAGCAGCAAGACCGATCGGGCTTCCTCGATCCGGGCACTGTTGACGAAATCAAAGAAATTCTGCCCGATATGGTGATTAAGCACATAAGACAACTGATTGGGCGACACGCCAACGGCACGTGCAAGCTTTGGCATCGACACCAGCGGATCATTCAGGATGTCCCCACGCCGTTGAAAATCACCCAGTAAGGCGACGACCCGTTCAACCCCGTCCTCATCGAGCAACGGCCGCACGCCTGTCGGCTCGGTTGTTGCCGGACGTGCCTCTTTGTCTGTCGCATCTGTGCTTCGTGCCGCCACACCGGTAATTGAGCCGGCAATCGCATTGGACATGTTACGATTGGGCAGGTTTGAAACGTTTGATGGACGGGCAAGGTCGCCGCCGCCCCTGATGTCGTCAGATTCAAAGTCGGATGGCCAGTCGGGCATGACAAACAGAACCGGGCGGGTCGCGGTTTCATAACTCATGGCAAACAGCGCGAGGGTAAAGGCGATTTCGGTGCCAAACATGTCCGTACTGTCAGGCATATAAAGTCCGATAATTCGCCCCACGGCCACGGAAATAAAAGCAAACGTCACGCCGCCCAGAATAACCCACATCCAGCGTTGCATCGCCTTCCGATCCGCGCCGAGCTGTACTTGTGTCTGACGGAAATAACGACACGCCACGCGCCACAGAAGCGCTATATAGGCCGATATCTGAACGAAAATGGCACCCCAGCAAATTGCATCGACGACCTCGGCCATCGAAAGAGCCCCGGTCTGCTCTTCCTGACGGAAAACCGTCCAGCCCATCAGATTGAAAACAATCAGGGCAGGAATGAAATGCACCCATGGTCGGCGTGAAGGGTTTCCCGATATTTCACGGAAGTACAGATAGACAGCGGGTGCGATCACGAAATTGATTGGCCCGAAAAAGAGGTTCAGCAGCCTTTCACTGTCACCAATGACGAAGATATCGGCGACGTCTTCGATCAGATTAAAAGCGATGGTTATGATAAACAGGATCATCCAGCGGTTCGCGCCAAACGCACGTCCGCCTTCGGAGCGTAGCAGCAGACATAAGAATACCGCCTGCGCCAATCCGATCACCGCAACCACGACACTTACATAGTCCGTCCAACTTGCCATTCCGGCATGCTCCTGTTCATTTATATTGCATCTGCGTTGGTCCGTTTTGCCCCATCAGTCCAACTATATCGTTTCAATAGGCATAGTCGGACGTGAAAAGCGTCCGACTATGCACAAACGGACGCAGGATGTCGCATTTTAAGACAATTTGGCGGCCAACCGATCAACATCCCCTTGATGTGCGGCCATAGAGTTTTGCGGGCTGTCTGTAACATCGCACCATCTTGGATCGTCCTGATGGAAAAGCCGTTACAAAATTTTCGCTCATATTCTATTGACTATATCAATTCGATATATGACAATTCAGCATATATCGAACTGATATAGTCGTTCTGGCATCTTCCCCCGCCAGCACGTCGTCAGTTCGGGGGAAGTCAAAAAGGACACTGAACAGAATATGGATGTACGTACACTTTGCCTGGGCGCCCTGATGGGCGGGGAAGCGACCGGATATGAAATCCGCAAGATGTTTGAAGATGGCCCGTTTAGCCATTTTCAAATCGCGTCGCTTGGCTCGATCTATCCGGCTTTGACCAAACTGACACAAGACGGGCTTGTGACGTTTGTCGAACATGAACAGGAAAACCGCCCGGACAAGAAAATCTATCGACTGACGTCTGATGGTCGACAGAAATTCATCCGCACCCTGTTGCAAAACCGTCCGGCGGAAGATCGATACCGTTCCGATATTCTGTTCACGCTGACCTTTGCCGAAGAGCTTCCGATTGAGCTGACCGAGGCGCTGATAGATGAATTTGCCGTTCGCTATGAAACCATGAACAACCTGATTGATCCGAACAACCCGGACAAAGAGGACTGTGCATCGGGTCCCGGCCGCGATGATGACGGCAATATCACGCCCGGTTGCAAATTCGTTGCCGGATTGGGTCAGGCAATGTGCGATGCCACGGTGAAATTCATCAAAGACAACAAACAGGACCTGATCAAAGATTTGAAGACCTTCAAGTCCAACAAATCCTGATCAGACGGCAAGCCCCGAACGGCCCCGGACTACATCTGATCACCACGCCAAAGACGTGCCTACGATGATGTCAAAGACGCATTCCGCCACCGGAATATTTGAGGGAACAAGAACATGAATGCATCACGGCTTATTGCCATTTTTCTGGTCGTTGGGACCGTCATATGGATTGGCTCGGCCTATCTGGTCGGAGACGATACTGCTGATGACGCCGCCATGGCACAGGCTGATGACGCCAGCACGACAGGTGCCTCAGGCACCGCGAATGCCCCCGGCACCGATGGGGCCACACGCGCCAGTGTCCGCACCATCACCAGCAATGCGGTTGATCATGTTGATTTCCTGAGAGTATCGGGACGGACAGAAGCGGTCATTTCCGTTGAAATCCGGGCAGAAACCGAAGCAAGCGTTGTTGAGCTTGGCATTGCCAAAGGCCAGCCCATCAACAAAGGCGATCTGATTGCCAAGCTGGCCGTTGATGGCCGCATGGCACAGGTCCAAAAGGCGCGTGCGCTTGTGGCCCAGCGTGAACTTGAAAGCAAGGCGGCCGAAAGTCTGGCCGAAAAGAACTACCGGTCGAAAACCGGTGTTGCCCAAACGCTGGCATTGCTCGAAGAGGCACGTGCCGACCTTAAAATCGCCCAAACCGAGTTGAACCACACCGAAATCCGCGCCCCGTTTGACGGCATTGTTGAAAACCTGCCCGCAGACATCGGCGATCTGATGTCAATTGGTGATCCTGTTGCAACCCTGATCAAGGCAGACCCGATGCTGGTGGTCGCCCATGTTCCCGAACATTCAATCCGGGCAATTGATCTGGGCCAGCTTGCCCATGTGCGGCTGTATGACGGGACTGAATATGACGGTATCGTGCGGTATGCGGCACGGGTTGCTGACAACAGCACACGCACCTTCCGGGTCGAAGTTGAAATCGACAACACCGATCTTTCCATTCCCGACGGCATGACCGCCGAGATGGAAATTCCGGTTGGCACCAAACGCGCCCATCAGGTTCTACCATCGGTCTTGACCCTGAATGACGACGGAAAACTTGGCGTGCGCTCGGTGGTTGACGGCAACAAGGTCGATTTCCTGCCCGTCGAGCTTCAGGGCGGCAATCGTGAACGGGTGTGGATTGGCGGCCTGCCCGAAAAGTTCGAACTGATCGTTGTCGGCCATGACTGGGTCAAGGAAGGGGCGACTGTCGGCGTTGTGCATCTGGAAACAGATGAAAACGGCCTGCCGATCCCGACCGAGGTGAAAGATGCCGAGACGGATGCCGATGACCAAAGTGCGACCACCCTGTCGGAAAAAGTCGCGCGCTGATGCGTGGACATGAGGAGCAATGAAAATGTCCCTGATTGATCACGCATTACACAGATCACGCACGGTTATTCTGGTTCTGATCCTGTTGCTGGCGGCGGGTTGGGTTGGCTATAACACCATCCCCAAAGAAGCCGATCCAGATGTTCAGATCCCGGTTTTATATGTCACCATGCATCATGACGGCGTGTCGCCCGAAGATGCCGAACGGCTTTTGCTGCGTCCGATGGAACAGGAACTGCGCAGCATCGAAGGTGTGAAGGAAATGAGTTCCCAGTCCTATCAGGACGGGGCGTCTGTCACGCTTGAATTTTATTCCGATGTTAATATCGACGAAGCGCTTGCCGATGTGCGCGAACGGGTTGATATCGCCAAATCCGAATTACCCGCAGAAACAGACGAGCCCAAAGTTCACGAGATCAATCTGTCGCTGTTCCCGGTTCTGGTTGTCACCCTGTCTGGCGATGTGCCCGAACGCGCATTGCTGCGCATGGCGCGCGACCTGAAAGATTCCATCGAAGGATTGCCTGCCGTTCTTGAGGCCAATCTTGCCGGGGATCGTGAAGAACTGGTTGAGTTCATCATCGATCCGATGAAGATCGAGGCCTATCGGCTTAATGGCATCGACATCGTGTCGCTTGTGCGCAATTCGAACGCGCTGGTGGCTGCGGGTGCGGTTGATACCGGTACGGGGCGCTTTAACATCAAGGTTCCCGGCCTGTTTGAATCGGTCAATGACATCCTTGATATGCCGTTGATTGTCGATGGCGATTCCGTCATTCGTTTCCGCGATATCGGCGAAGTTCGCCGGACGTTCAAAGACGCCCAAAGCTTTGCCCGGCTCAATGGTCAACCCGCCATCGCAATTGAAGTTTCCAAACGCGTTGGTGAAAATATCATCGAGGTGATTGATGCTATCAAGGCCACCACGGCCGAAGCACAACAAGCGTTTCCGCCCAACCTGACCATCAATTATTCGCAGGACAAATCATCTGACATCCGAATGATGCTTAATGACCTGCAAAACAGTGTCATCTTGGCGATCCTGCTGGTGATGGTTGTCGTGATCTGGTCCATTGGCTGGCGGTCAGGCTTGCTGGTGGGTCTTGCGATCCCTGGATCTTTCCTGACAGCTATTCTGGTCCTGTGGGCGCTCGGCATGACGGTTAACATGGTCGTGCTGTTCAGCCTGATTTTGGCGGTCGGGATGCTGGTTGACGGGGCAATTGTTGTCACCGAATATGCCGATCGTAAAATGATTGACGGCCTGCATCGTAGCAAAGCCTATCCACTGGCGGCCAAACGCATGGCAATGCCGATCATTGCATCGACGGCAACGACACTTGCGGCCTTCCTGCCGCTGGCATTTTGGCCCGATGTTGTTGGCGAATTCATGAAGTTCCTGCCGATTACGGTGCTGTTTACCCTGACCGCATCGCTTGCCATGGCTTTGATCTTTGTACCGACCGTTGGCGCATGGTTTGGCAAACCCGGTGCAACTTCGAATGAAAGCCTCCAAGCCATTGCCGCCGACCATGCCGATGACATTGATAAGGTCAGAGGTGGCACCGGGTTCTATATCCGCATGCTGCGCGGGTCGCTTCGCTATTACTGGGCCGTGGTGCCCGCGGCGTTTGTGATCCTTGCTTCTGTTTGGGCATCGTTTGGTATCCTCGGCAAGGGGGTTGAGTTTTTCCCCGAAGTTGAACCGGAAGTCGCCATTGTTCAGGTCCGTGCGCGCGGCAACATGTCCTATTACGAACAGGATGCGTTGCTTAAAGAAGTTGAAGACCGCATCCTGGCCCTTGATACCCATCATGAAGGTGAGAACTGGTTTGACACCATCTATGCCCGGTCGGGCAACGGTGCAGGCGGCAACGAGGCCCCGGAAGACGTCATTGGTGTGGTTCAACTTGAATATGCCGATTGGCAAACACGCCCCACAGCTAGCGAAATTGAAAAACGTATTTTGGCCGAAACCGCCGATCTGGCGGGCATTCAGGTCGAAGTCCGTGCCGAGGAAGCAGGCCCGCCGCAAGGCAAGGATATCCAGATCCAGTTGCGGTCGTTCTATCCCGAGCTTCTTGATGAAACCGCCAGCAAACTGATTGCCGGATTGCAGGAAATCGGCGGCATGTACAATTACGAGGATGGTAAATCACCACCCGGTATTGATTGGGAATTTAGCGTTGATCGCGCACAGGCGCTTAAATTTGGCGCCGACATCAATCAGATTGGCAATGTCATTAAACTGGTGACCAACGGGATCGATTTTTCGACCTATCGCCCCGATGATTCCACCGAGGAAATCGACATTGTCGGACGGTTCCCGGCCAAATATCGATCTCTTGATGAGCTTAACAACCTTCAGATTGCCACCGAAAAAGGGTTGGTGCCGCTGGCGAACTTTGTCAAACGCACGCCGAAGCTTAAAACCGGTACACTGACCCGTGTTGACAGCCGCCGGGCGCTGACGGTTAAGGCCGACGTTGCCGATGGTGTTCTGGTCGATACCAAGCTTGGTGAAGTCAAGGCATGGATGAGCAACCTTGATATTGATCCGCGTGTGTCGATTGAATTCAAAGGTCAGGACGAAGAACAGCAAAGATCGGCGGACTTCCTGATGAATGCCTTTACGGTCGCGCTGTTCATTATGTTCATTATTCTGGTGACACAGTTTAACAGCATCTCAAGTTCGCTTCTGATCATGATTGCGATCGTCATGTCGACAGCGGGCGTGTTCCTTGGCCTGATGATCACCGGGCAGGCGTTTTCCATTGTGATGAACGGCATCGGGGTGGTGGCACTTGCGGGGATTGTCGTGAACAACAACATCGTTCTGATTGATACATTTGACCGGCTTAAACATACCGCTGGCAGTATCGAGGCGGCCATTCTTCAGACCGGTGCGCAACGTTTGCGTCCGGTGATGCTGACCACGGTGACGACCATTCTGGGTCTGGTGCCGATGGTGCTTCAGATCAATATCGATTTCGTCGCCCGTGACGTCAGCATCGGTGCGCCCTCCACGCAATGGTGGGTGCAGCTTTCAACCTCCATTGCGTTTGGTCTGGCCTTCGCCACGGTCTTGACCCTGATCTTTACCCCCTGTGCGCTGATGATGCGTCACAAGATGGGCGGTGGTTTCAGGCGGCTCAAACCATGGATTGGACAAAAAACGTCCGAGGTGATGGGAAAGATCAGACCCGCGACTTCACGTTAACCCAATAGCCGCGCGACACTTCCCCCCGACCCCGCCGCGCGGTTAGACCAGCCCCCAAACTTCCCCGTTTGGGGGCTGGTTATCTTTAGGATCACGGCCCAAGACACTGCCCGAACGTTTTATCCCCACAGCAGCGCCCTCTTTAAGATGCGCATTGCCTTACATACATATTTTGATAAGGGTTTCTGGCTTATCCTTAGCGCTAAGAAGAAGACACATAAGAATAGTCCGTGTGGGAAGATCGAATGAAAACAGCTGTTAAAAAGTGGCTGAGGTACACCGCGTTTGTTGGTGCGTTTGCCGGTGCGTTTGTGATGTGCGCCTTTGCAAAACCAACCGCGCCGTTGGCAAAAGAAATGCTGACATGGGCGGTTCCCCCGTTTGCGCCGGCTTTCATCACTGACCAGTCAAACCTGACAGGCTATGCCGCCGATACCCAGAATTGGTTCGTGCAGCGTTTGACCGATTACGACCACACTGTCCTGCACATTCCTTTGTCACGCCTGCTTGCGGAAATGCGCAATACGGCCGATGGCATCCGGTGCAGCACCACCCTGATCCCGACCCCGGACCGGCGCGAATTCATTGTCTTTGCGAAAACGGTTCTTTTGCATCTGCCGATTTCGATTGTTATCCGCCAAGAAGATTTTGATCGTTACAAACCGTTCATGAATGATCAGGGCCACATTCTTTTGTGGCAGTTGCTGTCGAACGTTCATTTTCAAGGTGCGGTGCGCCTTGAGCGCGCTTATGGCGGGCTGGTTGACAGCCATCTGGCGCGTTATCGCACCTCCGACCAAGTGATGGAAGTTGTCGATGACACCAAGCTTTTAAAGATGCTGGCGTTAAAACGGATCGACTGGAGCCTGTATTTCCCGTCTGAAGCAGAATATTACCGCCGCCAGTCAGCCCCCGATCAGGCGATCATGGCATTGCCGATTGCAGGCAACACCAACTTGCTTGAAGCAACGATTGGCTGTGCCAACACACCGGCGGGACGGACTGTTATCAAGCGGATCAATGCGATTATTGATGCCAACCCCACCATGCCCTGGACCGACTTTTACGCCGCATGGCTTAATACCAAGGACCGCGAATGGTTTGAACAGGCCCGCCAGCAATTTATCAGTGCCAGCATTTTCTAACCTTGGACCAACTTCCCCTCAAGCTGGATCGTTTATCTGAGCAAGCATCTGATTAAAATCAGAAAAAATTTGCAAATTCCATCTGCAGTACACTTATTACTAAGGGTAGAATAGATTTCAATGAACAACCGGTTTGGTGTTGATGTTGTTATTTCGTTCCTGCCTTAAGCGCGCCCGATGGATGGCGCTGGGATTGTTTGCCCCAGCGTTAAGCGCCCCGGTATTTATGTCCCCGGCTTTTATCACCCCGGTGTTGGCCCAGCCGGTGAATGAAATTGTCTGGACCCTGACGCCATTGCCCCCGGCGATGGTCGAAAAAGACGGCAAGATTGTTGGTTACGGGGTAGACACGCTTGACTGGTTTATTGATCGCCTGCCGGCCTATCGCCACAAAAAGGAAATCGTGCCGCTTCCGCGCTTGATGCAGTCGCTTACCGAAGGCGGGACGCTTTGCAACATCGGCATGAACAAGACACCGGAACGCGAACAGATCCTGATTTTTTCCGATGCCGTTTTACCCCATCTCCCCGTCAGTCTGGTGACACAGACAAAGAATGATGATCGCCTTACGCCGTATCTTGATGATGACGACCATATTGATCTGGTGCGCCTGATCAAAAGCGGGAAACTCAATGGTGCCATTCGCGCCCAACGGTCCTATGGCGCGGTCGTTGATCCGATCCTCAAATCATTTTCGGGCAGTCCAACCATGACCGTCATCGGAACGGATGAGCAGTTTCTCCCGATGATCACATTGGATCGCATTGACTGGACGCTCTATTTCCCGGCCGAGCTTGAATATCACCGGCGTCAAAAAACACCCGACACCCGCTTTACCACTTGGCCGATTGCGGGGAATGATCATGTTATTCCAGCATCGATTGCCTGCACTAAAACCCAGACCGGGCACGCGGTCGTCAATGACATCAATGCACTGGTTGTTGAAAACCCCGAAATGCCGTGGGTGACATTCTATACCGCGTCACTGTCCCAGTCCGACCGCAAACGATACGCCCATGAAGTCCATTTTTGGCAGGCGCACAAAGACGACATCACAGAGTAAGCGTTGTCTTGGCAGTCCAAATGCGGACATGACTTCAAACACAAAAAAGCCGGCACGTGATGCCGGCTTTTGCGTAACAGATCACAGCGTTTTAAAATCAGTTCTGATGAACGCGGTTAAGACCCTCTTCGGGGTCTTCGTCAGATTCCCCGTCATCGTCTTCTTCGTCTGCCTTGTCCATCTCGTGCTGATTTTCAACGCCCATACGGCGGTAGGACCGATAAGACAGCGGCATGCTGATGAGATAAATCGCCGCTATCGCCGACAGTGTCAGCCACGGTGAGGACACCAGAAACGCCACCGACGCCCCAAATGCCAGCATCAAGGGCAAGACCCATGCACGCGGGATTTTGACCTTTTTAAACGAATAGGTCGGCAGACGCGACACCATCAGACAGGCAATCAAAACACCATAGGGTGCAACGATATAGGGGCTGTCAAAAATGCCTTCGCCAAACTGCAGGGTCAGGACAATCGGCCACATTGCAAGGGCGGCCGCCGCCGGGGCCGGAACCCCGGTAAAGAACCGGTAGGCCCATGTCGGCATTTCCGGTTCGCCCAGCATCTGGGTGTTGAACCGTGCCAAACGCAGTGACATGCAGACCGCAAACAAAAGCGACAAGGCCCAACCGATTGGCCCCAATTCATGCAGCGACCAGAAATACAGCATCATCGCAGGTGCGACGCCAAAGCAGACAAAGTCCGAAAGACTATCGAGTTCGGCACCAAAGCGGCTTGAGGCGTTCAGCATACGGGCCAGACGGCCATCAAGACCGTCAATGATCCCGGCAATCAGAATGGCGGCAACCGCGGCTTCCCAGCGATCCTGCATGGCAAAGCGGATCGACGTCAGGCCCGTACACATCCCCATCAGGGTTGCGACATTGGGCACAAGGCGGGTCAAGGACAGAGCCTTGAACCTGCGCGGACGGTTAATTGGTCGGATGCCGCCGGCCATTAACGGATCTCCCCGATGGCGGCTTCCTTAGCCTTGACCGACACATCGGCAAGGATGGTTTCACCGGCAATCATGGTCTGACCGACAATCACGTTCGGCGAGACACCTTCGGGCAGATAGACATCAACGCGTGACCCAAACCGGATCAGGCCGAAACGTTCACCGGCCTTAAGCTGCGATCCGGTTCCGACATCACACAGGATGCGGCGTGCAACCAGACCGGCGATCTGAACAACACCAAACTCGCGGCCTTCCTTGTCACGGACAAGCAGGATCTGACGTTCGTTGTTGTCTGATGCCTTATCAAGTTCAGCATTGACAAACTTGCCGGGCACATAGGCCTCGCCCACCACTTCGCCATTGATCGGGCAGCGGTTGACGTGAACATTGAACACATTCATGAAGATCGAAACGCGCGTGCGCGGCGTTTTGTCATCAAGTTCAAGTTCCTTGGGCAGTGGCGCCTGCGAAATCATGCATACGCGGCCATCTGCCGGGGAAATGACAAGGTTTTCGTCGGTCGGGGTAATACGATCCGGGTCGCGGAAGAAATACGCGCACCACAGCGTCAGGATCACACCGGCCCACCCCAGTGGTTCGGCGATCAAAAACAGGATCACAGTGATCGCCGCGAAGATCGCAACGAATTTCCAGCCTTCTGGATTGATCGGCACAAGAACGGATTTCAAAGTCTTAATTCCCTGGTTGCCATGGGTTGGGCACATCAATTGGTACGATTGGTACCGCTCGGGCGCGTTCTTAGCATCTAGTGATGATACAGGGCAACGCAACCCGGACAAAACTGTTCTTCTTTTCAAAAAGAAAAGGGCAAAACACACTTATCATGTGTTTTGCCCCTCGCAAAGAACAGCTGTTACTCCGCTGCATTTTCCGTGGTCGGCAGGGCGAAAATCTGCCCCGGATAAATCAGGTCAGGATCGCGGATTTGTTTGCGATTCTGCGCATAGATAATCCAGTATTTCAGCCCTTCGCCATAGGTGCTACGTGCGATCCGCCACAGGCTGTTGCCCGGCTGAACCACATAACGCGATCCCGGCTCAAGAATTTCTTCCGGGCGGGCCCGTTCAAACGGAATTTCAACACGTGCGGTCACCTTGCCCGCCGGATCAAGCTGATCGGCACGCATGGTATAATTGCCCGGTTCAATCGGCTCGCCAATCGTTAGCGCCCAATTGCCGTTTTCATCGGCCGGTGCGGTCCCGACAAGCTTGTTATCAAGATATACCTGAACGTCATGGTCCATGTCGGCATTGCCCGACATGGCAACGCGGCCTTCGGTGTCATAATCAACAACCCCAATCGACAGGCGCGGCATTTTTTCAGCCGCGTCTTTGCTGTCTTGTTTGGGTTCGGCGGCTTTTTCGGCTGCCGGTCCCTGCATCACGGTGACAGCACCGCCTTCATTCGGGACTTTCAGGGCAATGATCGGCTGATCTTTTTTATCTGCACTGGTATCGGCAGCGTCGCCGGTATCTTTAGTGTCGCTGCTATCCGCGGTCGCCATGTCAGTGGCCGGCGCCGGTGCATCCGTCGCTTCAGCAGCCTCATTTTTCTTTGGCGCTTCTTCGGGGATCAGGACAACGATCTTGTCATCGGCCTTGCTAACAGTTCCGGTGTCGTCTTCGGCTTCAAGCGAAAGTTCACGGTCACCGCTTGTCAGCGGCTTGCCCGGCAGGACAACCCATTCGCCACGTTCATCGGCCGTTGCTTCGCCAATGACTTCTTCGCCTTCGCGGATGCGGACTTTGCTGTTGGGTTCCGCACGACCGGCAATCACCGCATTGCCATCCGGGCCAATGCGCACGACATCAAAACTTGGATTTTTGATTTTCGGCGCAACAGGGTCCGATCCGTCAGATGGCTCTGCCGGGGGCGTCGGTTCTTCGGTGCTTGAAACCGTTGGCGGTGCTTGCTCTGCGGTCGTCGCCAGATCTTCGTCGGCGGTTTGCGTCAACATGTAGTTGAGCACAATCGCGGCCAGGATCAGTACAACGCCGATAATGACGAGGATATAGGGTCGTTTCACCGGAAATATCCTTGAACGATGTTTATGTTATTTACGGACGCGACCAATGCTTTGAATTTGCTTGTCATATTCCCCCCAAACAACCGCCTTGAACGCGTGAAGTAGAAACTTGTACTACTTTCGTCCCCCGGTTTCCATACCGTAACGAACTTACGATATCTTGCAACCGTTAGGTAAAGATGAATAGAATCAGTCTGTTTGCTGTTTTCCTAATACGCACTGACGCGCATCATTGCCCCGACATAGGCCACCAGTGCCGCCATCACCAAGGGCAACCCCAAAACCCCGATGCGGATCAGCCCTCCAAACAACGCTGTTTGCGCCGGGTTATCTTGTGGCAAAACGACCGAAATCCGCGCCGCCGCCGGACCGGCGGAGACCACCAGCAACAAGACAGCCACCGCAAAGCACGACGCGGGCATCAAGATCATAACGCCGGTTGCACTGGCCATCAGCGCACATACCACCGCCAGCCAAACTGCCGCGCGATATTGTGGTGCAGCCTTTTCCGACACCAACGCCACCAGCAAGGCCACGGTCAATGCGGCCTGAAAGACAACAAAATCGTTTAAGCCAAACTGGTCGGCAATGATCCCCTGCCCCAGTGACAGGGTCATCAATACCGCAACCGGCCCCGGTGTTGCAAAACCGGCAACATCACCGTCACTGACAGAAGACGCAGCTTTGCCAGCCTTGACCGTTTTGGTCGATTTGGTGGAACGGGTCTTGGTTTTCTTTCCTTTCGGGGCATCGGCGATATCGTCTTGTGAAAAGTCGGGCCGCGTTACCCACAGGAAACATCCACCGACAGTCACATAAGCAAGCCACGCCAGAACCTTGATCGATGTCGGGTGATAGGCAAGCCCGCTTATTGGGGCGGCCAACACCATCCACGCGCCAAGCAGCAGTAAAACCGCCGCAACCCCCAGACAAATACGTTCGGAAATCTTTGAAAAATCAAGGATCGCACCGCAAACCCCGCCGAGAACCAGCATCAGCAAGGCCGCACCAATCCCGCCGCGTGCGGTTTCAGGCAGCCCGATTGCCGCAGGGACCGCCACCGCAACAGCGGGAATAACCGCGCCCAGCACAATACGCCGCGCAATCGCACGGTCCAGACCAAGCCACAAGGCCAGCATCAATACAGCGGCAATGACGGCTGACACCAAAATGGCCAGCCAAAAAGGATTGTCGACAAACACGTTGGGCGATCCTGCCTTCTTTTCGTTTGATATTATGTGATGCGAGAAGGAGCTCGCACGGAACTACCCTTCCCACAATCAGGTTCAGAACTTGTTAACCATCGCGCGAAACTTTGCCGATTAATCTGACAGTACGGCCGAAATTCCGATGCGCGCGTTTCAGGTCTCCTATCGTGCAGGCAAAAGCAACCAAATTGCGGCAGTCGCGCGTCATTTAGGGTCAGAACCCAGATTTAATATACTGCAGCACGGAAAATCTTGGCCCTGCCTGCCTGTCATCGGCTATGGTCACCAATGTACGCACGAAGTTACGTCGCGTACAGCCCCCGTACGGGGCGGATACCCGGCACATCCCGGTGCCGTCCCGCTACCTGCGAAACAAGAAACAAAAGGCAGGTCGCCATGACAAATGTAAAATCAATCTGTGTCTTCTGCGGTGCTTCGGACGGCAAAGACCCCCGCCATATGGAAAACGCCATTGCGTTTGGCAAGATGATGGCCGAACGCGGCATCACGCTGATCTATGGCGGCGGGCGCATTGGCCTGATGGGGGCCGTTGCCGATGCTGTTATGAAAAATGGCGGTAAGGTTGTCGGGATCATCCCGGCACATCTTGATGACATCGAAGTCGGGCATACCGGACTTTCGGAATTGATTGTGTGCAAATCCATGCATGAACGCAAAGTCGAAATGTTCAAGCGCTCGGACGCGTTTGTAACCCTTGCCGGTGGATTGGGCAGCCTTGACGAAGCGTTTGAAGCCATGACGCTGCGCCAGCTTGGCATTCATGACACTCCAATGGTGTTTTTCAACGCCCTTGGATATTGGGACAAGTGCCTTGCGATGATTGACGGCATCATTGCCGATGGCTTTGCACGTGAAAGCCACAAGAACCTGTTTACGGTGGCCGATACGCTCGACGAAATCTTTGAGCAACTTGCCGCCGAACCGGCCCCGAAATTCGATCCGCGCGAAAAGCTGTTCTGATTTTCGACGTGCCACACCGCTAAATCAAGCATGACATCCCAATGTCGCAGGGCCTTTTAAGGCCATGACGACGTCGACAAATCGCCCTGTCACAAGGGCGGTTTTCTTTTTCCTCCTCCTGTTTGGCGCATTTTCCAGCCTTTCTGTAACACTAAAAGTTACAAGATAATTGACATCGATCCATCATGATACTTATAAAGTTACATGAATAATGCGCCGCATGTCATTCCAACAGGCAGGACCCCAACCATGACCGACCACATCGCCGCCACCGCCACCCATGCAAATGCCAACGCGTCACCCGATACCCCGCCCTTTGATGTTGCCATCATCGGCGGCAGTTTTGCCGGACTTTCAGCGGCAATGCAGCTTGCCCGTGCACGGCGCAAGATTTGCGTGATTGATGCGGGCCAACCGCGCAATCGGTTTGCTGCGACCTCACACGGTTTTTTTGGTCTGGATGGTAAAAGCCCGATGGAGATTCGCGATATCGCCATGTCGCAACTTCGGGCCTATCCAACCGTGACCATCCGCGACGGGTGGGTAAGCCATGCCAGCCCCAGTGCCAGCCCCATCCGGTCCACCGCCGGAACGGATGACGGGGATATACGGTTTGACATCACCATCAACGACCGCGACGTCATCACCGCAAGGCGCATCCTTCTGGCAACCGGTGTCCGCGATATCTTGCCCGATATTCCCGGCATGACGGACCGTTGGGGAACTACGGTTTTACATTGCCCCTATTGCCACGGCTATGAAGTGCGCGATGAACAGATCGGCGTCATCGCCACCATGTCCCATTCAAGCCATCAGGCAATGATGCTGCCCGACTGGGGACCAACCACCTATTTTACCCAAGGCATCCATCTTCCTGATGCCGAGACACAGGCCGCAATGATCCAGCGCGGCATTGTGGTTGAAAACAGTCCGGTGGTTGAACTTCTGGGCACCGCCCCGGCCCTTGATGCGGTTCGATTGGCCGATGGCCGTACTTTGCTAATGACGGCGATCTTTACCGGGCCGAAAGTCACCATGCCGTCACCGGTTGCCGACATGCTGGGCTGCGCCTTTGACGACGGACCACAAGGACCGTTCATTGACGTCGACAGTACGCAGGAAACCAGCGTTCCGGGCATCTTCGCCGCCGGGGATGCTGCCACCGCGCGCCATAATGCCACACTGGCCTCAGCAGCAGGTGTCATGGCCGGGGTCGGAGTGCATCAATCGCTGATTTTTGGCTGATCCCCAACACCCGATTAATGACCACCGATGTACTGCCGTCCCACGTCTTGGGGCGGCATTTTTTGTCACGAAGCAGCCCTTTTGAGCGGTGTTTGCAGCCGTATTCGGAGAAACACCCACCGCCAAAGCAAGGTTTTCTGCGACTTTCACCGTCCAGATCAACATTCATCTGAATGTCATGCTTCTGAAATCTTAGTGACAACGAAGCCGCGTATGATCGTTTTCATGTTCAAAACAACAAATTGAACGATCAAATGAATATATCAACGCGACAGCGTGACATTATCGACATCCTGCGGCGCGATGGATTTGCCTCCATCGATGCGCTGGCCGATCATTTTGATGTAACGCCGCAAACAGTGCGACGCGACGTTAATATCCTTAATGATTCCAACCTTGTCCGGCGGCGTCACGGCGGGGTGGAATATGCCGGGGAACCGGGCATGAACCTGTCGTATGAAAGTCGTCAGGTCACCAATATTGCGCCAAAGCACGCCATATCCCTGCATGTCGCCAACCTGATCCCCGATGGGGCGTCGATCCTGATCGGGATTGGCAGCACGCTGGAACTTGTCGCGTTGAATTTGGTCAATCACCGCCATTTGACGGTGATCACCAACAACATGAATGCCGCCATGGCGCTGGGCAATAATACCGGCAACCGGATTGTTGTACCCGGCGGGACGCTGCGTCTGCCCGACCGCGACATCATCAGCCCCGAAGCCGAAGCAATGTTTCACAATTACAAGGTTGATTACGGCCTGTTTGGCGTTGGCGGGATCGAACCCGATGGCACCTTGACCGATTTTGACCATCGCGAAGTGTCCTTGCGTCAGGCCATTGCGGAGAATTGCCGCAATTCCATTCTGGTCGCCGATCAATCGAAATTTGGCCGCCCGGCCCCGGCCAAGGGCGGGCATATCACCGACCCGGATGTTGTGGTTGTCGACCGCATTCCCGGCGGACCTTTTAATCCCTTGTTTGAACGCCAGGACGTCCGTGCGCGCCTTCAAATTGCAAAAAGCGAAGTTCTGAAATGACGGCCCAATCCCCCTTTATCGAGATCCAGTCCGTATCGCGCGTTTTTAACGGCGGCAACGGGGTGCATGATCTTTCCATTGATATTCCACGCGGCAGTTTTGTCGTTCTGCTGGGCCCATCGGGATGCGGTAAATCGACAACCCTGCGCCTGATTGCCGGTCTTGAAACCGCCGATCAGGGGACGATCAGGATTAATGGCAAGGATGTCACCAATACCCCGCCGTCCAAGCGCGGATTATCCATGGTGTTTCAATCCTATGCGCTGTTTCCGCACCTAAGCGTTGCTGAAAACATCATCTTTGGCCTGAAGGTACGTAAAACCGACAAGGGCGAAATTAAAACCCGCCTTGCCGAGGCCCTCAGTGTGACCGGCCTTGAAGGATGTGAAGACCGCAAACCGTCGGAGCTGTCAGGTGGACAGCGTCAGCGTGTTGCCCTTGCGCGCGCCATTGTCGCGGGCCATCCGCTGTGTCTGATGGATGAGCCACTTTCTAACCTTGATGCCAAATTGCGCCATGCCGTGCGCAAGGACATCCGCGATTTGCAACAGCGCCTTGGCATTACGGTGGTCTATGTCACCCATGATCAAACCGAAGCCATGAGCATGGCCGACATCGTTATCCTGATGAAGGATGGCCGTATTGAGCAGGCAGGCGACCCGGCAGAGCTTTATCTTCAGCCCGCAACCGCCTTTGCCGCCGGATTTGTCGGCAGCCCGCCGATGGCACTTTTGCCTGCCACGGCGTTGCCAAATGACGTTTTGCCAAATGGCTTTCTCCCCAAGGATCTGACGTTTGGTATCCGCCCCGAGGACCTCAACCTTTCAACCGATCCGGCGAGCGGTGCATGGGGCATTGCCGCCACCGTCACGGGCAGTGAGTTTTTGGGTGCGGAAACATTTGTTTATGTCGCGATACCCGGAACGGATGGGGCGACAGCCCGCCTTCCGGGACGCGTTCACATTTCGCCCGGGACGGAAGTCTCGCTCAGTTGGGTGCGTGCTGCGGCCCACTGGTTTGATCGCGAAACCGGTCTTCGTCATGCACAGGCGACGACCGATATAGCAGCCAACGCACCATCACAGACGACAGAATTTCAAACTTCACCTTCGACAGTTTCGACACTCTAACAGGGAAGATATCTTCATGCGTAACATCGTAACCCGTGCTGCTTTTGCCGCCGGATTGATGGCAACGGCGGCGACACCTGCCTTTGCTGCGACTGAGCTCACCATGTATTATCCCGTCGCCGTTGGCGGCCCGCTGACCGACGTGATCGACGGCATGATTGATGGTTTTGAGTCCGAACACCCGGACGTCAAGGTCAATGCCATCTATGCCGGCAATTATGATGACACCCGCCTGCGTGCTGTGTCCGCAATCAAAAGCGGCGATCCGGCACAGCTTTCGGTCATGTTTTCCATCGACGTTTATGACCTGATCGAGCAGGACCTGATTGTTCCGTTTGATGACGTTGTCAAAACCGCCGAAGACAAAGAATGGCTGAACGGCTTTTACCCGGCCCTGATGGCCAATGGCAAAGTCGATGACAAAACCTGGGGCATCCCGTTCCAGCGTTCGACCATTGTCATGTACTACAACAAGGACATGTTCCGCGAAGCTGGTCTTGATCCGGAAAGCCCGCCGCAAACCTGGGAAGAACTGGTTGCCGATGGCAAAGCCCTTGCCAAAGACGGCAAATGGGGCCTGATGGTGCCGTCAACCGGGTATCCGTATTGGATGTTCCAGTGCTTTGCCGTTCAAAATGGCAAAGAGCTTATGAGCAACGATGGCACGGAAACCTATTTCGATGATCCGGCCGTTGTTGAGGCGCTTGAATTCTGGCGCGGACTTGCGACGGATGAAAAAATCATGCCTGAAGGCACGATTGAATGGGGCACGCTCCGTCAGGCCTTTGTTCAGGGTCAGACAGCCATGATGTGGCATTCAACCGGCAACCTGTCGGCGGTTAAGCGCGAAGCCAAATTTGATTTCGGTGTGGCGATGTTGCCAAAACACAAACAATCGGGGTCGCCGACCGGTGGTGGTAACTTCTATCTGTTCAAGGACTCAACCGACGCACAGAAAGAAGCATCGCTTGAACTGATCAAATACATGACCGCACCGGACCGTGCCGCGGAATGGTCGATTGCAACCGGCTATGTTGGTGTGACGCCAGAAGCATACGAAACCGATGCGCTTAAATCCTATGCGGCTGACTTCCCGCAGGCATTGGTTGCCCGTGATCAGCTTGAAGTCGCCATTCCGGAATTTTCCACCTATGACACCGCGCGTGTTCGCGATGGTTTGAACAACGCCATTCAGGCGGCTTTGACCGGCGAGAAAACGCCAAAAGAAGCCCTTGAAGGTGCGCAGGCCGAAGCAAACCGTCTTCTTCGGGCATTCCACTAAGATTGCCCGTCTGCACGCCGAAGCGGGTCCCAATGCCCGCTTCGGCACCTTTTTTCTTTGATGACTTTCAGTT